>DDKR01000121.1 GCA_002340085.1 Candidatus Omnitrophica bacterium UBA2593 | reverse complement strand
CAGATTGAGAAACTCTTAGATTATTTAAAATTATCTGGAGAAGCAAAACCTATTGGAGAAGAAGAGATAGAACGATTAAAGAAAGCTCTAAGTCAATACACAAAGCTTCCTTCTTCTGTAAAAGAGAAGATTGAGAAATTATTCTTAGAAGCAAAGAAGGATATCTCTAAGGCTCAAGATCTAAAAAAGGAACTCGATAAATGGAATATCTATAAAGAATATGAAGATAGATTCTTAGATCTATTTAAGAAACCAAAGAAAGATGAAGAGAAAGGATAAAATTAAAAATCAAAAGTTTCTTTTACTATCTATCTACTATCTACTATCTACTGTTCTTTGTGGTTGTGCCACTATCTATCCATATGCTACTCCTCAGGAGATAAGAGAAGCTGAAGAGGAATTAAGAGTAAAGGCATTAAAGTTTAAAATTGAGTATTTAGTGAGAGTAAATGAGGTAGGCTTTAATCTCTTGAAGTCTTTGCCTCCTGAAGATCATAAAGGAGAATTCGTTTTTTCAGGATTACTCTTAGCACAGATAGATAAATATTTGAAGAGACTATACAATTTATCAGAAGATACAGGAGCAGTAATTATTGGTACAATTAAAGATTCGCCTGCAGATTCGGCAGGTTTCTTAGTAGGAGATATCGTCAAGAAAGTAGAGAGTAAAAATATCAGAGATGTGAGAGATTTTGTTTGGACACTAAAGAAATACAGACCAAAAGATTCAATCACCTTAGATGTAATTAGAGGAGAAGAAAGCTTGAGCATTACTTTGAAATTAGGAACGAGCCCGGTTGATGTTTATTTCAAGATGCACGACTCTCAAGAGGTAAATGCAGGTGTAACCGAAAATTTAGTTGTAGTAACTTATGGTTTAATGCGATTTTTAAAATCAGACGATGAATTAGCAGTCATCTTAGGCCACGAACTTGCTCATATCACTAGAGGTCATCTCTTAAAAGTGAGAGGAACGAGTTTGGCCTCTTTGGTCTTAGGGATTGCTCTAGGGGTTGGAATAGAGAGTATATTTCCGGGAGCAGGTGATATAACTACAAGGATAATTAGTTCTGCTTTTGGTGCAAGATTTACTAGAGAATTTGAAAGAGAAGCAGATTATTTTGGTTTAAAATATGCGTATTTGGCTGATTATGATATTGAGGAAGGTTCTGGAGCATGGGAGAGATTTGCTGTTGAGGTACCTTCTTCTTTGACGCGAGATTTCTTTTCTACTCATCCTACATCTGGTGAGAGATTGGTGAGAATAAAAAAGGCAGTCGAAGAGATAAGAACAAAAGAAGATCAGAATTACAGAGTAGAATGAGTCATCATAGCGTTGCAGACCAATACAGATTCTATCGTGATCTCATAGAAGCAGATGATTTAAAAAAAATAGAGATCACAGTAAAAGAGACAGATATTTTGTTCCTCTTAGATAAAGAGATAGAAAGAGATTTTTTAAGAGAAAGGATAATCAAATATCGAGAAGATATCTCCGAGTACATTAAGAGAGATAAAAGATTTTTAGTTTCTTTAGAACCTTTAGAGGTGGAGGACTCTGCACCTGAAATTGTAAAGGAGATGAGCCTTGCTGGAAGATTAGCCGGTACAGGACCTATGGCGGGAGTAGCAGGCGCAATTTCAGATTTCTTAGGTAGGGATTTATTAAATCTGTGTTCAGAGATAATTATTGAGAATGGCGGTGATATATTCTTGAAGTCAGAAAAAGCCAGATACATCAGAATTTATACTGGAGAATTTAGCCCCTACAAAAGATTAAACTTAGAGGTTAAATCAGAAGGTAATCCTTTAGGGGCCTGTACTTCTTCGGGTAAGATTGGTCACTCTTTAAGTTTTGGCAATGCTGATTCAGTAACTATAATTTCAGATAAGGCGGTTTTATCTGATAGCATAGCTACCCAAGTAGCAAATTTGGTAAAGACGAAAACTGATATTAAGAAAGCAGTTGACTTTGCAAAAAATATTCTGGGTGTAAAAGGAGTAGTTATTGTCTTTGATGATGTGTTGGCTAGTTTTGGAGAAATCCAATTTGTTATTTAAAGGGATTTCGTCGGAAATTCGATTATAAAGATTTTGAAAAGATTTTAAGAATTTTAATTGTGAAATACAAAATTTTGAGAATTTCACAAAAAATTCTTGACAAAGACGATATGTTGTGATAAAAGTCCTATAGTAACACAAGATTTAGAAAATTTTTAGGGAGGTAGACTAAGTAAAATTGGAAAAACCTGGGAAATTTAAAAGGGCTCTAAAAAAAGAAGAGCCCTTTTTGTTTTCTGATGAAAAGATAATTGGCTTGACTTACGATTTAAAGACTGACTATATCTTCAAAGAAAATGATCCTCCTGATGCCAATGCTGAATTTGATCATCCTTCAACAATTGAAGTAATATCTAATACTCTAGAGTCTTTGGGTTATAAAATAGTCAGAATTGGAAATGTTAACAGTTTATTAAAGAACTTAGATAAGATTAAGAAAGTAGATATCATCTTTAATTTAAGTGAGGGCTTAATTGGGAGAAATCGAGAATCTCAGGTTCCTATAATTTTAGAGATGATAGGAACCCCTTTTGTGGGTTCTGATGGATTGACCTTGGGATTGACTTTAGATAAATTGATGACAAAAAAGATATTTTTGTCCGAAGGAATTCCTACTCCCAAATTCTTTGAGGCGAAAGATGCAGAATCTTTGGAGAATTTAGATCATCTCTGCTTTCCTTTAATTGTCAAACCTCGTTATGAGGGTTCATCTAAGGGACTGTCTTTAGAGTCTAAAGTAGACAATATCGCAGAATTGAAAAAGAGAGTAGATTATATTATCACCAATTATCATCAATCTGCACTAGTAGAAGAATTCATCTGCGGGACAGAATTTACTGTAGCTATCATCGGGAATGATTCAGATTCATTGGAGGTTTTACCCATCGTTCAGATAAAGATTGAAGGAAATTTGAACTTAGGAGAAAAATTTTATACATTTGGCCATATACATTCAGACTCACTTCAATATATCTGTCCGGCAGAAATCTCAGAAAAACTAAAAGAAAAGATAGAAGATTTAGCTCTAAGAACATATAGAGTTGTAGAATGTCGAGATTTTGGAAGGATAGATATTAGATGTGATTATAATGAGAATCTCTATGTTTTGGAGATAAATCCACTACCTTCTCTTTCTACTGAAGATGTCTTCTCAGTCATTGCCAATTACTTGAATATCAGCTACGCAGAGATCTTGGATAAAATTTTAAAGTCTGCTTTTTCAAGATATGGGTTGAATTGATAGAATGGAAGTAGCCATCGCCTTTAATTTGAAGAAGAAAGAAGAAGACAAACCCCCAGATTACTTTTCTGAGTATGATAAAAAATCAACCATTCTTGCCATCGCCTCTGCCTTAAGATCCAAAGGACATAAGGTTAACCTAATAGAGGTAAATTCAAAGGATATACTCAAAGTATTTTCCAAACAGAAGATAGATATTGTCTTTAATATTTCTGAAGGAAATGGTACAATTTATCGCGAGTCAGAGATCCCCGCGATTTTAGATCTATTGAGCATTCCCTATACAGGCTCAGATCCTTTTACTTTGGCCTTAACTTTAGATAAAGCAATGACAAAAAGGATCTTTAGAGGAGAGGGAATCCCTACGCCAAATTTTCAAGTCTTTAAAAGACTAAATACTCCACTAAATCCAGATTTAAAATTTCCTTTGATCGCCAAACCCAATCGGGAAGGTTCAGCCAAAGGGATAAATGTTTCCTGTGTCGTTAGAGAAAAAAGAGAGCTTTATGGAAAAGTAGAAGAAATTTTTAAAAGTTATAGACAGGAGGTATTAGTTGAAGAGTTTATTGAAGGAAGAGAACTTACTGTGGGAATATTAGAGAATGGTTCGATTTCGGTCTTGCCAATTTTAGAGATAGACTTTTCTACATGCAGAGAAGGTATAGAAAGATTCTACTCTTGGAGGATGAAAGAGTATCAAGGAGACAAAGAATTAGGTCTTACACCAACTTTTTTTTGCCCAGCAAGGATTCCTAAAAAGACAGAAGAAAAGATTAAGTTATTCTCTTTGAAGGCATATTTAGCTTTAGGATGTAAGGGGTTGTCACGCATAGATCTGCGTTTAAGTAAAAGTAATGTTCCTTATTTCTTAGAGGTAAATCCTCTTCCGGGTTTAGATCCTGAAGAGTCAATTTTTCCCATGATGGCAAAGGCCGCAGGCATAGACTATGTAGATCTAATTGAGATTATACTAAATAGTAGTTTGGAGAAGAGATGCAACTGAATTCTATATCTCTTTTAGATAAGATAAAGAAAGAAGTAATTTTCCCCAAGAGGATTTCTTTCCCAAGAGATTATCGTGAAATACCTTTCTTTAGAGATGTACCTTTAGAAGATTGGGAAGATTGGCATTGGCAGATAAAGAACCGTATTATTACAGAAGAGAAATTATCACAGGTTATAGACTTGGCTCCTCAGGAGAAGGAGGGAATAAGGAGAGCTAAAGGGAGATTATCTTCGGCGATTACTCCTTACTGGTTAACCCTAATCGATCCAGAAGATTTCAATTGCCCGACAAGAAGACAGGTAATCCCTTTAGATTTAGAGTTTAAGATTTCACCTTCTGATCTCTTTGATCCTTGCGGAGAGGATAAAGATTCACCGGTTCCAGGATTGGTTCACAGGTATCCTGATAGAATTCTATTGTTAGCTACAGAACAATGTGCGAGTTACTGTCGACATTGTACAAGGAGAAGAATTGTTGGTGAAGAGAAGATTAAAAAGTTTGATTTAGATTTAGCTTTAGATTATGTAAGGGCAAATAGGAGAATAAGGGATGTACTCATCTCAGGAGGAGATCCTTTCATGCTCGAAGATGAAACTATAGATGAAATTCTAAAGAAAATTAGACAGATTCCCCATGTGGAATTTTTACGGATTGGAACAAGGATGCCCGTGAACTTACCCCAGAGAATTACCCCAAAATTGATAAATATCTTAAAGAGATATTCTCCGATCTGGATAAGTATACATTTTAACCATCCCAAGGAGATTACCAAGAGATGTAAGCTTGCTTGCGATATGTTAGCTGATAATGGTTTTGTCTTAGGGTCTCAAACTGTCCTTCTGAAAGGAATAAATGACAAACTCTACATTATGAAGAAACTTATGCATGAACTCTTAAAGATTAGAGTTCGACCCTACTATATTTACCAATGTGACTTGGTTAAAGGCACATCTCATTTTAGAACACCAGTTTCGGTGGGAATAAATATCATTGAGAAATTACGTGGTCATACCACAGGTTATGCCGTTCCTACCTATGTCATCGATACTCCAGGTGGCGGAGGAAAGATTCCTATAGGACCAAATTATCTTATTTCACAAGAGAAGGGTAAATATCTCCTCAGGAATTACGAAGGTAAGACCTACGCATACTTAGAGTGAGAAACCTAAGATTTCTTTTAGTTTTTCCCTTTCTATTTCTTTCTTCTGTCTTTGCCTATCCAGCTGATTTTAAAAAACAAAATGTCGTTAGAGAAACTTTAGATAAGTTTGAATTATCCTCCCAAAATAGACTTAAGAGCAAGAAAAAAAAGCCGACTTATCCTAAATCTTTAACAACTGATTATTTTTCAAGAAGAGAGAAAGAAATTAAAAAGACTTTACGAGAGATTGAGATAGAAATAGCTTTGGAAGTCGGTTTTGCTATGGGAGGAAAACAGGCTTTTGAACTTTTTAATGATTACGACGGCGACGGTAAACAAGAGAGAGTTTCTCGATTAGAATATCCTCATCAAGGAAAAATGTTTATATTTAAAGGTGAGGTTGGTTTCCTGTCCAAATTCTTTCTGGGCGGAAGGTATGGAAGTAGCAGTTTTAGTAAAAAGATTTGTTCAGATGAAGATTGGCATATATATGACCCATGGTGGCCACACGGGACCGACAATTATATTGACTATCAGATAACAAGGCAAATGAGTGAACCAAAAGTAGAATTTTTTGATGTAAACCTTTACTATCGCCTACTGGATTTAGATAAGGAGAGGATGAAACAGATACGCTCGTCTTCTAAAGAAGATACTATATTTGATTATCTGGTAACCGATACGTTATCTTTAGATATCTTTGCTGGTTATCAGCAACAAAAGGGTCGATATAGAGCGATAGATCCAATGATAGAGTTTTTGCGGTTCGATGAGGGCACATGGTACTATGCCCGAGGCTTTCCCGCCAACATCGGTTTAGATTCATTTTATAAAATCAGATATAGAGGACCGAGGATAGGAATAAAAGCAGGGGGCTCTAGAGGCAAAATTGCTACAAGGGTTAGTTTTGCTTATGCTTGGTTAAGAACAGATGCTTATGGTTGGTGGAATTTGAGAAATTTATCTTTTTGGCAATCAGGTAAAAATGGTTATGGTATAGATATGGGGATAGAAGTGTTATATTCATTTACCCCTTCTCTTTTTGCCGGGTTCGGCTATAATTGGCTTTACTCTTACCAGAAGGAGCTAAAATTATCTGCGATCGAGGCGGGTTCCCCTTGGCCTGAAGGACCAACCATTAGAAACGCTGACAGCAAGATTTACGGACCTTCGATTCTCCTCAGATGCGCCTGGTAAATTTTTCATCGATTTTTCCCTCCTAGCCCAAGTTCATACCTAGTTCTCACTGAAAACCTCCTCTCTTTTTCGCAGGAAAAGATCAAAAATAATCATAAAATTTCTTCTTAAATTGCACGAAATATGGAGTAATTCTGTCGGAAATCGTGCAAATAAACAATTTTTCTAAGAGAGAGGTTAAAGAAAAAT
>DDKR01000134.1 GCA_002340085.1 Candidatus Omnitrophica bacterium UBA2593 | reverse complement strand
CTATCTATAAACTGAGTAGGTATGACAAAATCTAAGGGTTTTAATTCTTCTTTTAAAGACCCACAAGCAGATACTGAAATTATCCTATTCACTCCTAAGACTTTGAATCCATAGATATTTGCTCTAAAATTTAACTCACTAGGTGAAATTCTATGGCCAATCCCATGGCGAGGTAAAAACACAACCTCTCTATTCTCTAATCTACCTAAGATAAATCTATCAGAGGCCAAACCAAAAGGTGTCTTTGGTCTTACCCTCTTTATGTTTTTCAAGCCTTCTATCTGATATAAACCACTTCCTCCAATAATTCCAACTCTCATATCTTATCTAGACAAATCCTCTGCTCTTCTCAATGCAGTTTTAACTGCTTCTGTTAGGGTTCTGCCTTTATGTAAGACCTCTAATCCTTTTTCAGTAACCCCACCCCTAGAGGCAACTCGCCTCTTTAACTCTTCAGGTAAAAGACCTGTCTCCTCAAGTAAAGCAATACTACCTCTGATGGTCTTCTTTGTCAATAACTTTGCCTGTCTTAAATTAAAACCTATAGCCCTTGCTGCTTCTGTGAGATGAGGGGCAAAGGTATCTTTAGCATAATTTTTGACTTCCTTCATACTCCTACCTTCAGCCCAATCATAGAGATAAGCTGGTCCACAACCAGAGATAACTGTAGCTTTGTTCATCATCTCTTCTTTTACTGTTAAAACCTCACCCAAGCTCTTGAATAATCCTTTAATAAAGACTAAATCTCTTGTAGTTATAGATTTCCCTTTACAAAGACAGATCACACCTTCTCCTATCTTCACCGGTAGATTAGGCATAGCCCTAATTATCTTTACATCACCTAAATACCCTTCGATATAAGCTGTAGTTATTCCTGCAGCAATAGAAATAATCAATTTATCTTTTACATAGTCTTTAATTTCAATTAGAAGATTATCAAAATCCTGAGGCTTTACTGCTAGTATCAAGATACTAACTTTATTTACTAAATCCACACAATCTCTTGCAATTTCTATACCCACAAGATTTTTCAGCTTACTTTCATCTTTATCGAATACTATGATCTTATATCTTAAGCTTAATCTCTCTCCAATACTTGAGCCCATACTCCCAAAACCAATTACACCTATCCTCTCCATTCGATTAGGGTATTATACAATAGAAAATACCAGAATCAATCAAAAGTAATCTTGATATATATTCCTTACTTTCTTTAAGAATCTTAAAATGAGATTAGAGGCCGAAGAAAGAACTCTTTTTCTACGAATCTCTTCTATTGCAAGGAGCGAAAGACCAAAATTACCCACACAAATTACAGAATCTTCATAAGATGAAAGATTCTTTACTCTCACCATATTCACCGGCAAATCAAATATAGACTCAGCAAACTCCAAAAACCCTTCTAAAAGGACAACTTCTCCTGAAATACCTATAAGACCTTCGGGGTAAAAATCTTCAGGGATCTTTCTCTTTAGAAGATCTAATATAGTATTCAGAGAAGAACAAAGAATATCAGAAATCTTTCTCTTTTTTATGGACTTATAAGAAGACTTTGTCTTTATGGAAATCTCCCTATCTGTTGGCTCTAAAGAACCATGTGTTTCAATCAGTTCTTCTGCTAACGGAAAAGATATAGCCAAAGATCCAGCTAACCTCTTTATCAGATCCTCATAACCAAAATCGAATATCTTAAAATCTCTCAAAACCTCACCATCAAAAATAAGTATCTGTGTAAGATCTCTTCCTACATCTATTAAGACGAACTTTCTATCTTGGTATGGAAAGGCTTTGGCTTTACTCAAACCACTAAATACAAAATTTTTTACCCCAAAACCGGCATTCTGAATTGCTTTGGATATATTCTCTATATCAGTTACAGGAGAAGTAACCAAAGATAACTCTAACTCTAACTTATGTCCATATAAACCAACCGGTTCTTTTAAGATAATCCTATCATCTAAGATGAATCTTTTCTTTATTCTGTGGAGCAGTATTTCGTCCTTATTCAAATTTAAAGAGCAGCTGATCTGAATTAACCTATCTATATCTTCTGTATCTATAACTTTACTACCTGTGTCTTTAAGAAGAATAGCTCCTTTTGCTTCTTTTAGCTTTATATCTTTATTTAGGAGATTTACATAGAATCTGTTTATCCTTTCATCTATCTTTTCTTGGAGTGAATCTGCGCAATCCTTTATAGATTTAGTTAGAAGATTTAGATCAGTTACTCTTCCTTTCTCTATTCCGGAAGCTATTCTCTTTTCTACAAGGAGAGATTCAATCTTGCCATCTGAATTAACTGAAGAAGCTGTGCAGATTACTCTGTCCTTAGAGATACCTAAACTAAAAATTTTATTCTTCATTCTTACTCATCATTTTCTATTCTTTATATTTGATTATAGAATCAGAGAATCTCAAATCTATATAGTCTATATCTTCAGAGTTTTTGACTTCTTCTAAGATCAGAGATAATCTTTTGAATCTCTCGAGGTAGTCTCTATCACCAATCTTTACTCTCAATCCACTATCCAAGAAGATTATCAAATCCTCTTTCTTAGTTGCATCTATCCTTTTAATCTTTTGAGGACTCATCCTTATCAAATCTAAACTTAGAAGTAGTTCTGGTATTGTGTATCTCTCATAGAACTTGGGTGAAGTGATTCTGTTATGTAGGCCTGAAATCTCAGGTAAATCTGAATCTGGATCTCCTCTTAAAATCCTTCCTTCCTCATCTACAGGAAGTTGGCCATATAAAAGTAATAACTTAGCAAAAGCTGTATGCTCTCTTAGCCGAACACACAATTTACTAGGAAATTGAAAATTCAAAATTATTTCTCTATACTCTGGATGTTTGGATAAAAGGTCTTCGGAGATCTTTCTTAAATTTATGCTAAATATAGAATTACCTCTCAAATGATCTAAATCTATCTTTCCATTCATAAATTCAATTTCCTTGATCTTAAAGTATGAGAAATTTAGAAAAAATCTTTCTAAAGAGATCTTTAGAACTAAAAATATGAAAGAGAAGAAAAAGAGGAAAAGGATTATTCTTTTAGGTTTATAGATCTTCTTTGACATCTTTTTAATGCAGATTTGAGTATCTTTAAGATGAGTTCAGGATAATCGATACCTATAGCTTTTGCTGCCTTTGGTAATAGACTCATCTCAGTCAATCCAGGGATAGAATTTATTTCTAAGACTCTACAGATATCATCTCTATCTAAGAACATATCTACTCTTGAAAAACATCTACATCTGATCACCTTATGAGCAGCCAAGCCCATCTCTTGAGCTAACTTAAAAGTCTCCTCACCTAACTTTGCAGGAACAATGTACTCTGTAAATCCTTGGATATATTTTGACTGATAACTAAACAGCCTTGTCTTTTGAGGAATTATCTCAATGACAGGTAAAGGTTTATCTTCTAATATCCCTACAGTAATTTCTCTTCCTTCTATATATTCTTCAACGATGACTCTCTCATCATAACTGAAAGCTGATTTCAAAGCATCTTCTAAATCAGACTTCTTCTCTACAAAGGAGACACCAATACTTGAACCCTCGGTTGCTGGTTTTACAACCAAAGGGAAATCCAAAAGAATATCTTTAATCTTTACTCTGTGATTTAAAGTTACATATTTAGGCACAGGAATTCTTTTCTTCTCAAAGATCTTTCGGGAAGCGACCTTATCCATGGAGAGTCTACAAGCAACAGGTTGGGAACCTGTATAAGGAATATTTAATTCCTCTAAGATCTTCTGGATTTGACCATCTTCACCAAATCGTCCATGAAGAGCAATGAAAGCAACATCTAATTCGGCTTCCTTTAATAACTCCTTTACTCTCAGATGGTTTTCATCTAAGATATCTACTTCTATTACATCCAATCCTTTATCTCTCAATGCTTTTGAGACCGCTCTACCTGATTTTAAAGAGATCTCTCTTTCTGTAGAAGCTCCACCCATCAAAACACCTATCCTCTCCACATTAAATTCTTCCATCATAAACTTTTCTATATTTTAGAATTCTTTATTTGGATCTCTCAAACTATAAACGATTTTTTATCTTCTCTAAGGCCTCCTTTACTTCTTAAAGATATTAGCTAGATTGTAAAATAAACTCTTTAGAGTTAACATTTCAAACGCCAGATTTCTCTACTCATTACACTTCAAATTGTATTTTAAAGCAATATCTCTAACTAGTTGGATAAGTGAATCTACACGACCTGGAGAAAGGAAAGGAACATCCATCGCCTTTAATCCTTTCCTCTCTATCTTTTCTTTGTCTTCTTCTCTTAAAGCTGGACCAAAGACGATTATCTCCTTTGACTTATAAGGAGAGGCCATTGTTTCTCTGGCAATCTCATCACAATAGTAACAGGTAAAATCCAAAAGACAGATATCTGGTTTAAATGATTCTAATTCTAAAAAATATCTCTTTCTTGTATGTGCCCAAGATAGGATATACTCTTCATTGAAATCCCTTCTCTGATTGAAATGTGCTAAGAATACCTCGTAGATAGAAGGTACAGTCTCATAGAATAGGAGTCTTGCTTTTATCTTCTCCTTCGAAGGAGGTAAAGGCTCTCTTCCCAATACCTTCCTCGCCTTTTCTACCACCATCAGGCTCTCTTTAACCATTCCCTTATAATTTAAGAGTAGTCTATCTATTCTCTCTGTCAATTCTTTTAGAACTATGGGTTTAGAGAAGATAGCTTCGACTCCTCCAATCTTTTCTATCACATCTCTATATTCTTCAGGATAACCTGTAATGACGACTACTCTTGCTGGAGACCACATCTTACGCATATTTCTTAGAACCCCTGGTCCATCTATACCCCTCATCTTCATATCTAATAAGACCAAATCTAAAGGTTCGCTTTCAATCAGATCTATTGCCTCCTCTCCACTTAATGCTGTATAGATCTCATAACCTTTGGCTGAGAAATAACCTTTTAAGAAAGAGACGACATCCTCTTCATCATCTACGACTAAGATCTTAGATCTCTCCATCTCTACCCCCTAAGTTTAACCTTATTTTTCTTCTTCAGTAGCAGCCATTCTGCTCTGTTCGCTATAAGATTGAATAAGATTCCTAAACCTTAAAAGATTTTCAAACATTTTATTTATTTTATTTGAGAAGTCTTCTTCTGCTCCTCAGTAGATAAAGGTAAAAGGATGTAAAAGGTAGCCCTTTTTAGATACTCTGATTCTACCCAAATCTTTCCTCTGTGGGCTTCAATTATCTGTCTTATGATCCATAAACCTAAACCGGTTCCTTTCTCAGATGTTGCCTTTGAGGTATAGAAAGGAACAAAGACTTTGTCTAATTGTTCTTTAGTCATACCAATGCCATTGTCTTCTATGGTTATGAGTATATCTCTTCCTTTGACTTCTGCTTTGATCTTTACCTGGGGTTGGTAATCTGGGCAATCTATTCTATCAGCTTTTATCTCTTCTGACTTCTTGTTATTTGCATCTCGGGCATTATCGAGAAGATTAAAGAAAACACTGTCTAATTGAGAAGGATTACCAAACAGAGGAGGCAGATCTGAAGGGAGTTCTAATTTCAGATTCAGTTCTTCTAAGGGAAACTTGCAGGATAGAACATTCAATACCTCTTCAATGATTTTAGGAAGAAAGACTAATGTATATTCTTCAGTCTTACGAGAAAAACTGGTTAGAGATGTAGCGATGCGTC
>DDKR01000089.1 GCA_002340085.1 Candidatus Omnitrophica bacterium UBA2593 | reverse complement strand
AAATTTATGAGTATAGCTATTTTAAGAAATTCCAAAAGTAAAACTGGTAAATTAAGTAAAACTGGTAAATTCGCCTTCCAAATTAAACTTAAGATTACAGCTACAGATACATTTGCTAAAGGACCTGCAACTCCTACTAAGACAATATCTCTCTTTGGATTCCTTAAGTTTAAAAAATTTATTGGAACTGGCTTTGCCCAACCAAAGATAACTCTTGAACCCAAGAAGAACAAAGACAGAGGTAAAATTATTGTGCCAAATGGATCTATGTGAGCTAAAGGATTAAATGTGAGTCTTCCGCGCATCTTTGCAGTTGGGTCTCCGAGTTTATAAGCGATGAATCCATGGCTATATTCATGGATAACTACTGAGAAAAAGAATATAAAGATTTGAAGAAGAAAACCCATTAGGTCTTTTCCTCAAGAAGAGGTAGGAGTAGTTTCAGAAGCGGCTTTTGCCC
Source organism: Candidatus Omnitrophica bacterium UBA2593 (assembly GCA_002340085.1). Taxonomy (GTDB): domain Bacteria; phylum Omnitrophota; class Gorgyraeia; order Gygaellales; family UBA2593; genus UBA2593. Next base: position 25,505 of record DDKR01000089.1, on the reverse strand, counting down.
TTTCCTTCTTAATCTTAATCTTTAGAACCTTTGATTTGGGAAGACCGAAACAAGATGAATTCTTTTCTTTAAAGGCACCTTTATCCATTAAGATCTTTATTCTCTCAATACGCTTTAGAACTGACCTTTGCTTCCTTTCTCCTGCTTTAGTGATTAGAGATCTATGTATAGACATCTTCGCCCTTAATCTGTATCCTACAATTTACGGATAAAACAATCTGAATAATACTTTCTTAATTTCTTTAAATAGATTGTAGCTTCATCTTTAGTCTGGAAACCACCTACATAAACTACTATAAAATCACCACTTTTCTTGACAAAAGCCTCAAATCCTCTCCTTTTTAGATTTAAAGCTTCATTCTCTGCGTAGAGAGTCTTTTTATAGGTGGCTACTTGTATAACATAGCCTTTGCTCTCATCTTTACATACAAGGACAGAGTTAACCTGAAAAATTTGATCTTTTTTAGGAATCGGCTCTTTGGCCTCAGTCGGGATTAATCTTTTCTCCTCCTTAATCTGAACAGAATTTCTATCTCCATTAAGCTGCCGAACGGATCTCTTACCTGTCTCTATACCTATTGAATAAACAATCAACAGAGAAATGACAAAAACAACAAAGACTCTTATTTTCCTTTCATAAGTAGACAACAGAATTTTAAACTTTGAGGTACTCTGTTGTTCTTTCAAGGTTTGATCTTCCGAGAAAATTTGGAGCTGTTGAAATCTTCTCTTAAACATCAATACCATTATAGATACATATTCTTAATATTTCAATATTTCTTTTCAAATAAAAATTGGATCAATCTCAAAACTAATTCTTAGAATCTCTCTAAATTTCTGTAATTCCATCTCTATAGTTAAACTCTTTCATCAGGTGAAAATAATTTTTTGTATTCATCTAAACAGAATCTATCTGTCATTCCAGCAATGTAATCACAGATAACCCTTCTTACATCTTCTTTTTCTTTTTTGAATCTGTTCTGTGCAGATAGAGGTAATTGTTCTGGTCTCAAAAGATATACATTAAATAATTCTTGAATAAATCTCTTTGCTTTAGCTGACATGCGTATGACCCGGTAGTGGCGGTAAAGATTCTTCAGAAGAAATTCTCTTAGAGGCTTTCTCTTCTCCAACATAAATTCACTAAAATACACTATTTTCTCTTTTAGATTCCTTACATCCTCAGAAGATTTAAGATCCGATTCCTTTAATCTTCTTTCCGTCTCTCTGATAAGGTCAGATACTTGTAGATTTATTAGATACCTTATAATTTGATATTTTCTCAATTGAGAATCTATCTGAGGATATTTTTTATTGACGAAGGATTTTGCCTCTTCCCAAAGTTTAACTTCTTCTAATTGATTCTCTCTAATTAAACCCGAAGTGATCCCATCGTCTAAATCATGGTTATCATAGGCAATCTCATCAGCTATATCGACAACTTGAGTTTCTAAATTGGGTAGTTTCTCAGGATCTAATTCAATATGATTAAAAGGTAGATCGAATGAGGAGGTGTGTTTGATGATCCCTTCTCTTGTCTCCCAGGTAAGATTTAAACCTGGAAAGTCTGGATATCTCTTCTCCAAAATATCTACCACTCTTAAACCCTGGAGATTATGATTAAAACCGCCATAATCTCTCATCAGTTCTGCTAAAGCTTCTTCTCCAGAATGACCAAAAGGGGTATGACCTAAATCGTGGGCTAAAGAGATGGTCTCTACAAGATCACAGTTCAATCTCAAAGCAGAAGCTATGGTTCTGGCAATTTGGGAAACTTCCAATGTATGGGTTAGTCTTGTGCGATAATAATCACCCTCGTGAATTACAAAGACTTGAGTCTTATACTCCAATCTCCTGAAAGCTGCAGAGTGGATAATTCTATCTCTATCTCTGGCATAACAGGATCTATAGGGGTGCTCTTCTTCCTTGTAGACCCTCCCCTTTGTCTTATAATTCTTCTGTGCGTATGGAGCTAAGAACCTATCTTCAAATTCTCTGATCTTATCTTGATTTAGCACCTATCTTTTGTCTTTCTAATATCGATCTACATTTTACTAGATCTCTGTAGAGTGAATCCAAAGATTGAGATATTACCTTAGTATCTGAGATTACTGGCATAAAATTTGTATCTGCTTTCCAACGTGGGACAACATGGATGTGAAAATGATCAGGTATTCCTGCTCCGGAGATTTCTCCCAAATTTATCCCAATGTTATAACCCTCTGGCTTCAAAGTCTTATTTAGAAGCCTCAATGTCCTATTCAAAGTAAATATTAAATCTATAATCTCTTCAAACCTCTTCAAAGAGAGAGAATCTTTGATATGTCTATAAGGAGAGATCATTGTATGACCTGTATTATATGGATATAGATTCAACATCGAGAAAAAATACTTACTCCTTAAAAAGACAAAATTTTTTTTATCTTTTTTATCTTTAGCTATCCGGCAAAAAAGACATCTCTTTATTTTTTTTCTCTTTATATATTCTATTCTCCAAGGAGCATAAAGAGTATTCATGTTTCTAAGTTATCCTTATAATTTTGCCTTTTACATCATTGTCTATCTCTAAGATACCGTAAGAGTTATAAGGTGAAAATATCTTATCTGTGGGAGATCCAGGATTGAAAAAAAGAATTCTATCTTTCATCTGGCAGAATGGTGAGTGGGAATGACCAAAGACAATAACATCACAACAATCTCTTTGAAATTCTCTCTTTGCTAAATCTACCAAATCTCTTGGATCTCCCCAGCCATGAAAAAGACCAATCTTAATTTTTCCTACATCTATAATTTCTTTCTCTGATAATATCTCTCTTACTCTTCTGTAATCCATATTTCCTGAGACAGCAACCACTTGGCTCTTTATATCTTTTAATCTCTCTAAGACCTCTAATACTACTAAATCTCCTGCATGTAAGATAAGATCGGTCTCTCTAAAATCCTCTAAAATAGCTTTAGGGATCTCCTTAGCTCTATCAGGAATGTGTGTGTCGGAAATTACCCCAATCCTCAAAAGTATCTTTAACCTTTTGGAATTATAATCCTTGGTCGATTATAGAGATCTGAGATTAGATTTAAGATTTGGGTATCCCAAGTCTCGATCTTCTGTTCTTTTGATAAAAGTTTAGCATTTATGTCCATTTCAGAAAAGGTAATGATCAACTTCTTCTGTAACCTCTCACTCCTAAATTTTTTGCATTCATGAACAAATTTTGAGATGTCATCTTCGGTAACCAAATCTTCTTTTAACATAGCAATCCAAAGATTCTCCCTTGTCCTACCCAAGATACCTTCCTTCTCACCACAAAGTCTTAAAGGCTTTATCTCTCTGAAGCGGTCTAACTTCAGTCTTTTCTTTTCAATTGAGATTTTATCATCACAGAATTGACTGAATAACTCTATTATCTGCAAAAGCCTCTCTTTCTTGTTGGTATTGATAAATTCAGCTATTGAATCAGATACTCTCCTTCTAAATTCATCTCTGATCCTGGATTCATCGAGTTCTAACGGACCGGATCTGATCAGATAGACGAATCTTAGCCAGAAACTAAATACCCGATCGCAAATCTTATAGAAATCTCCACTCCTCTCAACTAAATCTTTCTCTTGTAACTTATTTAACTTTAAAGAGACATTTTTCTTATGTAAATGTAAGTGGGAGGCAATATCCTTTATTCTATTATGCCCAGAAGCTATAGATACCAAAAGTGATAAGGGCTCTTGATTTAAAGACTTTAGGATACCTAAAAATCTCTGATTTAAGATTCCTTTTTGATCGAATAGTAGGTCAGCTAGAACTTCTAAGAATAGATCTTGAGAAATCTCTCTTTGATTCTGTCTTCTTGCTTTATTTAGAAAGTCTCTACAGATCAACTCAAGGTAGAAGGGAATTCCTCCTGTGAAATTGATAAGATATTCTAAAATCCTACGATCTAATTCTAAAGGAAAAATCATCTTCTCAATAAATTCATAGCTCAGATTCTGTCCAAAGGGGAGAATCTCAATTATCTCAAAGTTCCCAAAGAGTAAAGACAATTCAGAAGATAAAATACTCTTTGCCTTTGTCTTTGAAGAACTTACCAAGATATACATAGTATTCTTTTCTGTTATTATGATCTTTGCCCATTCTTTAAATAGATTTTTAATATCGAAATCTTCAAAAAGAACAAATTCATCAAGAACGATCAAAAAGAGCTTATTTGCTTCTTCCTTTATGAGCTTGGAAAGTGATAACAGGCTTAAGAAAGCTTCTAAGTTTTTTTTCTTCTCGGAAGCTACTAATATCTCTTTTACCTTAAGAGAGATCTTAGGAAAAAATTTGGTGGATTTTTCTATTAAATAATCTAATTCTTCTCTTAATCTTAAATTATAATCTTTAAGGAGATTGTAAAGGATACTACTCAAAGATCTTCTAATAAAACTTTGGAAACTTTCTGGTCTTAACTCAATGTATACTACCAAGATACTTTCATCTCTAAGAGTAGATAAAAAATTCTTCACAAGATAGCTTTTACCCAAAAGCTCATCTCCAATTATAGCAATATTCTGTCTAAAACCTTCTTTGAAGCCTTTTATACGTTTATCTAAAATCTCTAAAGTATCTTTTCGGTCAAAAAAGAAATTTTCCATCTTTGGTCTAAAGCGGGCGAAGGGAATTGAACCCTCACTTTTAGCTTGGGAAGCTAATGTTCTACCACTGAACTACGCCCGCATCTCTATTAGCTTCAAAGCACAATACTCTCCACACATCGTACAGACATCACAGAATTTAGATAAAGATCTCTTTCTATAAGAAATCATCTTTTCTCTATCTATACAGAGTTCTTCTTGTTTTTTCCAATCTCTCTTTCTCCTTGCAAGAGAAATCTTTCTATCCCAATCACATATATTCTTTATTCCTTTTGCTATATCTGCAGCATGGGCTGCTATACGGGAAGCGATTAATCCTTCTTTAACATCACAGACCGTAGGATGTCTTAAGTGTTCAGAAGGTGTAACATAGCACAAGAAATCTGCACCCCAAGCTGCCGCTAAGGCCCCACCTATTGCTGATGCTATATGATCATAACCTATAGCTATATCTGTGACTAAAGGACCCAATACATAGAACGGAGCAGATTTACAGATATCTTTTTCTAACCTTATATTTTTTTCTATATGATGAATGGGTATGTGTCCAGGACCCTCGATCATTACCTGAACATTTCTTTCTCTTGCTTTCTCTGCTAATCTTCCCAAAGTCTTCAACTCAGAGATCTGAGCTTTATCTGTAGAATCAGAAATTGCACCTGGTCTTAAGCCATCACCTAAACTTAAAGTGATATCGTATCTATGAGCAATGTCTAAAACTTTATCAAAATATTCATACAGAGGATTCTCTTTTTTATTGTATCTCATCCAGCAAGCTAAAATAGCTCCTCCTCTTGAGACAATATCTACTGATCTTTTTGTCTTCTTTAAGACCTTTATTGTATTTTTAGTTACTCCACAATGGATGGTGAAGAAATCTACACCTTCTTTAGCTTGGAGTTCTATTACTGAAAATATCTCATCGGTCTTTAATTTTAAGAATGAGCCGTATCTCTTTTTAGCATTTACAGCTGCCTCATATATAGGAACCGTTCCAATAGGAATTATTGACTCTTTTAAAATCAAAGATCTTATCTTTCTTATATCTCCATCTACACTTAAATCCATCACTGTATCTGTACCATATTCAATAGCAACTTTCAATTTTTTAAGCTCATCTCTTATATTTTGATTATCTGGAGATAACCCAATATTGACATTTACTTTCGTTCTTAAGCCTCTACCTATTCCACAGATCTTTTTGATCTTATGGATATTATTTTTAGGGATAATGATTTTTCCTTCTGCTATCTTCTTCTGAAGAGATTTCAAGGGTATTTTTTCAGCTTCGGCTACAATCCTCATCTCTTTGGTAATCTCTCTTCTTCTTGCTGCTTCGATCTGAGTCATCTTACTAAATACCAATCAATACAGACTTTATTTTTTTGGTCTCTTCAGTTATATCTCTTTTAAGAAGAATCCCTCGGCAAATAGCTAGTCTCTTTATACCCTTTTTTAGAATCCCCTTTAAATTCTTAAAGTTTATTCCTCCTACAGCAAAGACAGGAATCTTTATCCTCTCTTCTAAATTTCTAAATAGCCGAAGACCCACAGGCTGACTTTCAGGTTTTAAAGGTGTCTTAAATACAGGTCCAACAGAGATATAATCCACATTTGATCTTTTTGCTAAGAGTATATCTTTTAAACTATGTGAAGAAAAACCGATCAATCCATCTTTACCCAAAATCTTTCTTGCTATCTCTATAGGTAGATCTTTTCTTCCTAAATGGACTCCATCAGCATCTACGGCCTTTGCGATGTCTGGTCTATCATCTATGATAAAGAGGGTATCTTTATTCTGTGTAATAGTCCTTAATCTTTTTGCCTCTCTTAAAAGTTCGGAATCTCCTGAAATCTTATTCCTGAATTGAATGATGTCTACTCCTCCTTCTACAACTGATTTTGCAACTGAGATTAAATCCTTTTTCTTTAAGATCTCTTTATCGATGATCACATAGAGATAGGATTCTTTTAGTCGCCTTCTTCTCGATTTCATAGATACTGTACCTTATCTTTTTAAAGTCTAAAGCTGCTCTTTTGTTTAAAAGTTTTGAAAATTCTTCTAATACCCTTACTGATTCCTTTATCCTTGAGATATTAGCAAAGAAGATATCCTGCCAGTTCTCTCTTTTTAATTCTGGCTTTATAGATATTTTACCTACATCTTTCAAGATATCTCGTGCGTTTAGAAGTCTTACTTTATCTACAGATAGCAGACTTACAGCTGAACTTATTCTGTGCCTTAATCTTCTAAATTGTTGAGTTAAGTTTTTTTCTTCCAAGATGAATCTGGCTATCTCCTCACATACCCTTATTCCTTCAGTTAATCGGTTGAAATTTGCATCTATAATTCTGAAAGTCTTCTTATTCATTTAGAAAATTTTTTGATGATCTTCCTTATAAGATCTGTTGTAGAATAGTTCTTAATAAAAGGAACAACCCCTACTTTACCTCCATAGGAGGCGACTATATCTCTACCTATGATATCTTCTTTCTTCCAATCAGCACCCTTTATAAGATAATCGGGCTTTAAATTCTTTATCATTCTATAAGGAGTCGGCTCTTTAAAAACAGTAACATAGTCTACACATCCTAAGCTTGCAACTATATTTGTTCTTTCAGTTTGATTATTTATAGGCCTACTCTTTCCTTTCAATTTCCTTACTGAGCTATCACTATTTACCGCTACAATTAACACATCTCCATACCCTTTGGCAGATTCCAAATACTTTATATGACCATAATGTAAAATATCAAAACAACCATTGGTAAAGACTATCCTCTTTCCTTTTCTCCTTAATCTTTGGACTATTTTCTTTAGCTTTTTTTCTTCTTTTATCTTCTGAGCCGAATCCATTAGAATAATTCTTTCTCTATTAATTCACAGATAATGTGTCCGATAGTAATGTGTGCTTCTTGAATACGAGAAGTCCTATCTGAAGGAACAGCTAAACAGATATCTACAATTTTTTCTAATGGCTTTCCTCTTTCACCTGTTAAAGCGACCGTCTTTAATCCCATCTCTTTTGCTTTCTTTAGACCTAAGATGATATTCTTTGATCTTCCAGAAGTAGTAATTCCCACTGCTACATCACCTTTCTTTCCTAAAGCCTCTATTTGCCTTTGAAAGATTATCTCAAAGTTATAATCGTTACTTAAAGAGGTGATTATTGAAGTATCTGTGGTAAGTGAAATAGCAGAAAGGGCTCTTCTCTTCTTCTGGAATCTACCTACAAATTCAGCCGCTAAATGTTGTGAGTCAGCAGCAGAACCACCGTTGCCAAAGAAGAGTAATTTACCACTTCTTCTGAAAGAAGAGATGATAACTCTTATAATCTCTAAAATTACATCTATCTGATTCTCCAAGATTCTCTTCTTCACAGAGATAGAATCTTGGAGAATATCCTCTATTCCCCGCCTCATCAATCAAATTATCTATATGGGATGTGTGTTTATCTATTTTTAGCCGAAGAAGGTCTTTGCGATTTCGTATAATTCTATATCTATGGTCTTAAGTCTTTCTACTGCTTCCTCAATAGGAACATCTACAAGTTTGTCACCTTTCAAAGAGACCATCTGTCCAAATTTTTTCTCTCTTATCATCTCTACTGCCTTTATTCCAAATCTTGTAGCTAAGACTCTGTCAAAAGCAGTAGGTGTTCCTCCTCTCTGGATATGACCTAAGACAACGACCCTTGTCTCAAAGTTAGTTCTTTTTTCAACTTCCTCAGCTAATATATCTCCAATCCCTCCCAATCTGACATGTCCAAATTCATCTAATCTTTCTTCCTTAGTGATGATTTGCTCTTCTTTGAATCTTGCACCCTCTGCAACTACGATGATACTGAATGTCTTTCCTCGGTTGTGCCTTTTTTTGATAAGTTGACATACCTCTTCTAAGTCTATGGGAACTTCGGGTATCAAGATTACATCTGCTCCTCCGGCAATCCCTGATACTGTAGCGATCCATCCAGCGTGCCTACCCATGACTTCAACGACGATGATACGATGATGACTTTCAGCAGTCGTATGGAGTCTATCGATACATTCGGTAGCAATATTTACTGCGGTATCAAAACCAAAGGTATAATCAGTTCCTGAAAGGTCATTATCAATCGTTTTAGGAATACCTACTATATTTAGACCTTCTTTCATCAATCTGGCTGCAACACCTAAGGTATCTTCTCCTCCTACACAGATTAAAGCTTCCAGATCCAAATTCTTATAATTGGAAATAACCTTTTTGATATCTCCTTCTTTCTTATATGGATTTGTCCTACTTGTCCCTAAGATCGTTCCGCCTTTTGGTAATATCCCGGAGATAGAATCTAAATCTAAAATTACCGTATCATTCTCAATTAAACCTCTATAGCCATTCTTGATACCAATAGTAACAAATCCTTCCTCTAAACCTTTCCTCACTACCGCTCTAATTACGCAATTTAAACCCGGACAATCGCCTCCTCCGGTAAGGATACCTATTCTCCTCATCTCTTATCACCTACCATAACCTGCAAATGGTATTGTTGGCTCTGTCTCTTCTTTTCTTTCTTCTTTCTTTCTTTTCTCTTCTAAATAAGCTATCTTTACTACATGTATCTTTACAGAGATTGGCTCTTCAATTCCCAACACCTCTTGAATCTTTGTGCGAACTATCTCTTGTAAATGCATAGTTAGATCTGGAATATTTGTTTCAGATCTTAGAACTATCCTTAAAGATATCTCTAATCCTTTCTTTGTAGCAATAACATCCGGTCTTACATCCTTAATATCGAACATACTAGCAGTCAATCTCTTGATCAGATCTTCTACCGCGGATAAAGATATAGTGACTTGGCCTTGAGAGGTTGTAAATGCGATTGTCTTTTCTTTCTGGAATTTTCCAAATACAGATTGGACAAAAGAGATGCTGATTAGAATTATGAGAATCCCTGTCAACAATACAGCGATACGGGAGTAAAAGAAAGGTGAATCATAAATTTCAATCAAAAAATCTGAAATATTTTGGGGTGTGATCAGATATAATGAGAAACAGATTATAAGGATTCCAAAGGCTATGAAGACCAAAGAAAATAGACACGTACAGAATATGGTAAATAACTTCATTTAACTAACTCCTTTCTACTCCAATAACGGAGATAGTTATGTCTCTTATAAAAACCGAAGACATTTTCTCTAAATTTAATCTCACATTTTCTTGTACTCGAGAAGATACTTCAGGAATATTATATCCAAATTTTATCACCAAAGATATATTCAATCTTACCTCATCGTTCTTCTCGATACTTACTCTGATCCCTGGACATCTTATCCCTAAAATTTGGAGTACCTTGGGGGAGAGGAAAATCTTAAAACCCACTCTTTTTACACCTTCTATCTCTTGAGCAGCGATAAAGGCAATAGATGAGATTACATCCTTATGGATTTTGATTGCGCCCAATTCTGTTTTGGCCTCTTCTTTCATACCGCTACACCTGTCCTTTCTTTTAAAAATTCATCGACAAAATCTGTATAGGTTTCACCTCTTAAGAATCTGGGGTCTTCTAAGATCTTTTTGTAAAGAGGAGTCGTTGTCTTTATAGGTTCAACTATAAATTCATCTAAGGCTCTCTTCATTATCTGTATTGCCTCATCTCTGTCCTTTCCATAGGCAATCAACTTTGCAATTAAAGAATCATAAAAAGGAGGGATCGAGTAACCTTCAAATATATGTGTGTCTACTCTAACACCTTTTCCTCCAGGAAGATTTAAGGATTCAATCTTTCCTGGGGAGGGAATAAAATTATTATTTGGGTCTTCGGCATTGATACGACATTCAATAGCAGAACCACAAATCCTTATATCATCCTGAGTGTATCTGAGTCTTTCTCCAGAAGCTATACGAATCTGTTCTTTAATGAGATCGGTTCCTGTGACCATCTCAGTAATAGGATGTTCTACCTGTACACGTGTGTTTACTTCCATAAAGTAAAAATTTTGATCTTTGTCTAGAAGAAATTCCACCGTTCCTAAACTTGTATAGTTTATTCCTTTAGCTCCTTTTACTGCTAAATCTCCTAAACGCTTACGCAATTCTGCATCTACAGCGGGTGAGGGAGTCTCCTCTAATAATTTCTGGTGTTTTCTCTGTAGAGAACATTCTCTTTCTCCTAACCAGATAGCATGACCGTATTTGTCAGCTAAAATTTGAATCTCTATATGACGGATTTTTTCCAAATATTTTTCAATGTATACACTGGGATCACCAAAACTTGCTTCTGCCTCTGTCTGACAGGTTAGAAGTGAGCTGAGCAGTCGTGCATCGTTGTGGCAGATACGCATACCTTTTCCTCCTCCTCCTGCACATGCTTTTACAATCACTGGATAACCAATCCTCTCAGCTATCTTCAATGCATCTTCTTTATTCTTTACCACCGACATACTTCCTGGTATCAAAGGAAGACCTGATTTTCCCATTATCTCCTTTGCCTTCATCTTATCACCCATCAACCTAATATTCTCGGGAGTAGGGCCAATAAAGGTGATCTTACAAGATTCGCAGATCTCAGCAAAGTGAGAATTCTCTGACAAAAATCCGTAACCAGGGTGAATGGCCTCTACATCGGTAATCTCAGCAGCAGAGATAATTGCGGGAATATTCAAGTAACTGTTAGAGGATCTAGCACTACCGATACAGATTGCTTCATCGGAAAATTTTGTGTGTAAGGAATCTCTATCTGCCTCTGAGTATACTGCAACAGTCTTTATACCTAGTTCTTTACAGGCACGTATGATCCTTAAAGCAATCTCACCCCGATTAGCAATTAAGATCTTAGAAAACATCTTTTAAAGAGGCTCAATCAAAAATAGAGGTTGTCCAAATTCTACAGGTTCTCCATTCTCTACAAGGACTTCTAAGACTCTTCCATGGACCTCTGACTTCACCTCATTCATCAATTTCATCGCTTCAATGATGCAGATGACTTGGCCTGTTTCGATGATTTGGCCTACTTCTACAAGGAGAGGAGCTTCAGGTGAAGGAGCACGATAGAATATACCTACCATTGGTGCTTTGATTTCTATAGTCTTTTTTGTCTTTATAATTTCTTCTTTCTCCTTTGGTCTCTCTATTAGAGCTTCTTTTTCTCTCTCTATAAAGATAGGCTGAGGTTGAACCGACAACTCAGGAGAAATAGCTTTCTTAATCCTTATATGGAGACCTTCTTTTTCTATCTCTAATTCCATCAGATTATTCTCATTCATCAAATTAATCATCTCTTTTAACTCTTTTATATTCACTTCATTACCCTCTCTACATATTTGACTGTTCTTGTATCTATCTTTATTCTATCTCCTTCATTGACAAACAGTGGGACTTGGATTACCAAGCCCGTCTCCAAAACCGCGGGTTTTTCACCCCCTTTGGCAGTATCTCCCCGGATACCCGGCTCTGTTCGTTTTACTTCTAATTCTACAAAGTTAGGAAGACTTATATTTAGAATCTGGTCTTTATAGAAAAAAGCTGAAATTTCCTGATTCTCTTTTAAGAATAGAATTATCTCCTCTATCTTTTCTCTCTCTAACTGTATCTCTTCAAATGTCTGTTGATCTAAAAAACTATAAAAATCTTTTGTGCTGTAGAGGAATTGGAATCTTTTCTCTTCTATAAAAGCCTCCTCTATTCTTTCATCACCTTTAAAGGTTCTTTCTACTAGAGCATCAGTTTTTAAGTTCTTTAATTTTGTCCTTACAAAAGCAGCTCCTTTTCCGGGTTTTACATGTTGAAAATCTACTACTTGCCAGACTTCTCCATCAACTAATAAAGTCTGACCATTCCTCAATTGATTTATGGAGATTGCCACTTAAGACCTCCAAACCTCCTCTCTTAACTAAAACCATATCCTCGATACGGACTCCAAATTCTCCAGGGATATAGATCGCTGGTTCAATAGTAAAAACCATACCTGCTTTTGTTCTATTATTATTTCTCTCTGAAATCGTTGGCTCCTCATGGATCTCTAAGCCTATACCATGGCCTAAATTGTGACCAAAGAATCTACCCCATCTCTTTACAGAGATAAGATTACGGGCGGCTCTATCTATTTTGCTTATCGGAATTCCCTCTTTTATGAGGGTTATTGCCTTTCTTTGTGCTTCAAGAACAATATTGTATACTTTTAAAAACTTTTTTGTCATTTTACCCAAAAAAAGAGACCTTGTCAAGTTGGATTTATAACCAGAAAAATCTACTCCTAAGTCGATTAGAACTGGCTCATTATCTCTTATAATTCTCTCTGATGTTAAAGCATGGGGAAGGCTTGAACGAGGACCTGAAGCTATGATTATAGGAAAAGAATTCTGAAGAGCACCTTCTCTTCTTATGAAACGCTCTATTTCAGCAGCCAAATCTAACTCCTTCATTCCCGGTTTAATTATATCCTTTATAAATCTAAAAGCTCCTATAGTGATCTGAACTGCTCTTTTAAGTTTGTCTATCTCTTCTTTATCTTTGATCAAACGTAATCTTTCAACTAGATCGTATGTAGGAATAAATTCTGTCTTCTTTGGTAAATTCTCTTTTATCTTCTGATATTCAGCAAACCCTAAACTCTTTGCCTCAAATCCTAAGCATTTCAATTTCAATTTTGAGGCCAATTTAGCTATGGATTTAGAGAAAGAAGAATTTATCTTTTCTATATCTAAATTTTTCAATCTCTCCTTTGCCTCTTCTAAATATCTAAAATCAGTGATGAAGACATTCTTCTTAAAAGTAACTAGAAGGTAAGAATCGTGTGAAGGAAAATCAGTAAGATAAAAGATATTTGGCTGAGATGAGATTATTAATGAATCTAAATGATTCTTCTCTAAATCTATGTAAAGCTTCTCTATAGCTCTAGATTTCACTATTTTTTCTTAATTAGCTCTATAGCTGCCTCTAAACCTAAGAGATAACTCTTTAGACCAAATCCACAGATCTGTCCTCTACAGACAGCTGAGATCAAAGATGTATGGCGAAATTTCTCTCGAGCATAGATATTAGAGAGGTGAACTTCAATTGCTGGGATTCCTGAAGCAGAAATTGCATCTCTTATAGCAACTGAAGTATGGGTATAAGCTGCTGGATTGATGATTAAACAATCAAATTTGTTCGCTGCTTTTCCAATTAGGTCAACGATTTCTCCTTCGTGATTCGATTGGAGTATCTTTAATTTGATCTTCTTTATTTTCGCAAGTCTTTTTAATGAATCATTTATCTCTTCCAAAGTAGTCTTACCATAGATCTCTATTTCTCTGGCCCCTAGCAGATCTAAATTTGGTCCATGAATAACTAAAATCTTATACATCTTTAAATAACCCTATAACGTTATTACTTTTCTGCCTCGTCAATGAGCATTACAGGAATACCATCTTGTACAGGATATTTCAAGCCACAATTCTTACAGACGATCTTCTCTTTGCCTTCAATCTCTTTTAACTCTACATCTCCTTTGCAAGCAGGACAAGCTAAAATATCTAACAACTCTTTATCGATCATTTCTTTCTTTCAATCATACCTCTCTAAAAAACTAAAGATCCTTTTATTAGATTTTTGGTGACTCCTTGATAAAATCTTGGATCTGTTTATAAATCAAATTTAAGTATTCGCAGGCTAAAATATTTCTTAACTCTGAAAGTTCAGAAAGTTCCTTTACTCTCTCTTCATTTAAACCGATAAAATTCCCGAAATCAAATAAAACCTCCTCATAAGTCTTTGGCATCATCTTCTTCTTTGAGGCTAAAATTATCTTAGCAATATCTATAGTAGCATTGAGGATATTTTCTGTCCACCTCTTAATATTTCCTCTTTTTACCTTATCGTTCTTATACTCTTCAGAAGTTAATCTTTTAAATTCTTTTATCTCTTCAAATTCTGTCTCTAAAAATTGAAATCTTTCAAGAAACCCGGTCTTTACCTCTACAGTTAAGGATCTTGTGAGTTTATAAATCCTTCGGTAATCCTTTGCAAATCTAAAAAATCCTCTGCCTCTAAACTCTTTTTTAAGTAGAGATCCCAATATAATCTTTCACTTTTTATAGTCAATGGGATTGCAGTCTTAAATATATTTGAAACTAAAGATGCGACAGCTTCATCTAAACATATCAGATTAATCTCTCTTTTGGTGACCTTTACAGCATCAAGATAAATATTTTTTCTCTCCTTTTTATCTTTGAGATAAACTGCTAAATCAAAATCAGATTCTCTTTTGATAAAACCTTCAGCATATGAACCAAATAAGAAAGCTATGAGGACATCATCTCTCTTCTGGAGATAATTCCTTAAAGACTCTATCTTTTTGTTCTTTCTCATCTGTAAAACAATCTCTCTTGATTTTTAAAAGAACCTTATATGATTTTCAAGTCGTCTTAGAGATGTATCTCATCCTTAATTCATAGAGCAGATTTTCTAAGAGCTTAGCCTCATCTGAAGTTAGGTTTCCTTTGGTCTTTTCTTTTAGGATTCCTAATGTATCGATTAAGAATCTCGCCTGTTTTAAATCTGGTTCTTTTTTATTGGTAATTGGATTCAGAGCATCTCCTAAGGCAATAGTTGCTTGCATACCTAAGGTAGTAATAAAGAAACTGAAATTTACTTCTGGTAAAGTCTCTTCTTCTTTTAATTCATCCTTCTCTTTAGAAACCTCTTCTTTCCACTTTTCATCTATCTTCTTGTCTCTTTCCATCTTAACTGATTATAATCCCTGCGTATCCAACAACTGAACTGAAATCGCCTATTATGTCACCTGAAGTTTGATACTTTACTAATTCAGCTTTTCTTGCTCCCAATTCTTTGGAGGCTGACAACATACAGATCGTAGGATAAACCCCACACATACTTATATCGAATCTTCTTACTGTATCCCACAATTTGTCTTCATCCAATTCTAAAATTGCCTGAATCGCTTTATGATCTTTATCTTTAGCTATTCTCTGAGATTCATAATGGGTCATATCCGATGAAGCAATAATTACTATATCTTTTTGCCTCTTTTGCTCTTTAATCTGAAGGGCTATATCTTTACCAATCTTCTTATATGTTTCTAATTCACCAAAGGAGATAGCAATAGGTACGATCTTAAAATCAGATTTAAAGTATTGTAAAAATGGTAATTCTACTTCAATTGAATGCTCGTATCTATGAGCCATTGTATCTTTCTTCAAATAATTATTATTTTTAAGAATCATTTGAGCTAATTCTGAATCAATAGTAACTTCACCTAAAGGTGTCTGCCAAACTCCATCTGTCATTATACTGAAATTCTCTCCATAGCCTGTATGATTTGGACCTAAGATTATGATTGTATCTTTGATGATAAATCTTGAGACGGTTGCTCCTGCAACTGGACCTGAATACATATAACCTGCATGGGGCAACAAACAGGCAACTATCTCTTCCTTTTCTACTTTCTCATCAACAAAAGCGGAGATCTCTTTCTTTAACTGTAAAGTATTTGAAGAATAAAATTGGCCTGAAACTACAGGTCTCCTAACTTCAGACATGATCTTATGGAGAATAACTACTGTCTTTTTAATATACTTAATATATCATGAAGACAGACAATGTCAATCTACTGTTCTGGCTGACCACATAGGTAATACTTTTGCAGGACTTCTAATCCTGAGAAATCTTCTCCCTCAATATACTCCATGGGAGTTAAATAATCAAGGCTTTGATGAGGTCGATTAAAATTATATTCTATTAACCACTCTGTTAAATTTTGATTAAATGTATTGCAATCTAAATCTAAATTACCATCGTATAGCCATTCATATTCTGAAAGTTTCATTAAATCTCTCCGCCTCTGGATTATCCTTCGGTGTTTTCACTCGGGAAAAGTATCTATCAATCTTTAACTTCTGCGTTGCTTCTTCAAAATAATATGCAAACTTACTACCATTGTCTGTTTGAATATTTTAATTGGTTGTGGATGACATATTGCAAGCGATAAAGGAAATCTTGTGCTACTTTAGAGCTTTTATTCTCATACATTCGGGTATAACTAAATTTACTCGCATAGTCTACTACGGTTAGAACATATCTCTTTACATTATTCCAATAGATCGTTATCATATCTATAGTAAAATAAAAACCATATCTTCTTCTCTTTCTTTAAATTCTGGATCCTTCTCTTAGGTTTTTCTCTTGCCTTGGCTTGCTTTTTAGCAATCTTTTCAAGCTTTTTATTTTATCTTCGATAAAGCTTATGTTTTCTTGATTTGCCTTTCTATTCTGTCAACAGCTGATTTCTTCTTGATATTGCCTCAAATAAAGAACTTTAAGCTTCTTCTTGCCATAATGCATATATTTACACCTTAGCTGCTTTATCCTATCTTCTTGGACTAGAGTTATTTCCCATTCCTGAGTATTTATAGGTCTTTTGGATAAATCCCTCAGAGATTCTACATTCTCTCCAGACTCTTTAAAACGACTGAGCCACTTATGAAATGTCTTCCTTGAAATACCGAAATACCTAGAAGTCTTAAGCTTATTCTTAATTGGCCTCTCGATAATAAAATATCATCCATTCTACTCTTAATCTTTCTTTAGTTGTTAATCCTAGGAGTTCAGCTACTCCACGCTATCTCTCAGAAGCTGTCTTTTAACTTGATAGGTTTTCTTTTAAAATAGTAAAAGCTAAAATTTCTTCTCATAGGTAACCTCCTCTGGTATTTCATCTAATCCTTCTATTATACCAGAGTTGTTAGGTATGTACCTTAAGCCTCTGCAAATACTTTTTTACTATTATACTTTAAATATTTTTTCTCTAATCGCTTTTGTTGGGCAAACCTTAGCACACTCACCACAATCATTACACTTATTATAATCGATTGTTGCTAAGTTGTCTACAATCTGTATAGCGCCAGCTGAGCAAATTTTCTTACACTTACCACAGCCGATACACCCTGCAGAACAGACATCTAAGACCTTTTTCCCAAAATCCTTTGATCTACACAAAACATAGTATCTTTTATCTATAGGAACTAAGCTGAAGAGTCTTTTAGGACAAGCCTCTACACATTTACTGCAACCAGTACATCTCTCTTCAGAAATTATAGGTAATCCTTCTTCTCCTATAGAGATTGCTTCAAATGGACAAAGCTTTACACAATCAAAGAATCCTAAACAGCCGAAGATACATTCTTTTTGGCCTCCTAAGACTAAATTTGCCAAAATACAGTCCTTTATTCCTTGATAGTTGAATCTCTCTTTTACCTTCTTTCCTCCTCCGCAACAAAGGACAGATTTAGCCTTTACTTTAGATGTTAATTCAATTCCCAATAGATCTGCGACTTCTTTTCTTTGTTCTTCTTCCATAACCTTACAACCTTCAACCGTAGAGATACTTGAGACCAAACTCTGAGCAAACCCTAAACAACCTGCCTGACCACAAACTCCACAATTTGCACCGGGAAGCCTAAATAAGATCTCTTCTATCCTTTCATCTGTCTTAACAAAGAATCTCTTTGAGGCAAAGGCCAAACCCAGACCGAATAGAAATCCTAAACTTCCCAAACCCAAAATAGGAATTAAAATTTCCATCTTAATTTATCTGTGTAGATCTGTGTGTAATCTGCGAAAACCTGTGCTTTTAGAATCTAAATCCACTGAATCCCATAAATGCTAAAGACATGATTGAAGCAGTGATAAAGGCAATGGGTACACCTTTCAAAGATTCAGGTGTATCACATAGATCTAACCTTTCTCTTATGGAGGCCATAAGAAGTAAGACCAAACTAAAACCTAATCCTGCAAAGAACCCTTGTGAGACAGAGTAAAGGAAGCTACCTGCCACAGGCTTTGCATTTACAAAGAATGAATCAATATTTAAAAAAGTAACTCCTAAGACTGCACAATTTGTGGTAATCAAAGGTAAGTATATTCCTAATGCCTTATGGAGAGCTAAATTTACTTTTTGAATTACCATCTCTGTAAGTTGCACAAATGTAGCAATAACGAGAATAAAGAATATCGTTCTTAAGTAAACCAGATCAAACCGAATGAGAATATAACGATAGATTAACCAAGTAATGATACTTGAGAAGGTCATTACAAAGATTACTGCTATCCCCATACTTATTGCTGGTTTGACTTCATGGGAGACCCCTAAAAAAGGACATAACCCTAAGAATTTGGAAAGAATGAAATTTTGAATAAAGACCATACCGATGGCGATTAAAAGAAACTGTTGGAGGTTCATCTCTTCTTTTTGATTAGGTTAATTCCTCCCATCAAAAGTCCTAAGGTAAGCAGTGCTCCTGAGGGAAGAATCATTACAGTTAAAGGCCTAAATCCTTTGGCTAAAAGAAAACCTAAGAAGGTACCTGCACCTAATACTTCTCTCACCATAGATATAACTACCAAAGCCAAAGTAAAGCCTAAGCCCATACCTAAACCATCTAAAACAGAAAGAAAGATTGGATTCTTAGAGGCATAAGCCTCTGCCCTTCCCATAATAATACAATTTACTACAATTAAGGGAACAAAGATTCCCAATCCCCGAGAGACCAAAGGAAAGAATCCTTTCATAAGGAGGTCAGTGATGGTAACGAAAGAAGCAATTACTACAATAAAACAGGGAATACGAATCTTCTCTGGTATAACCCTTCGTAATGAAGAAATAATGAGATTAGAAAACAACAGGACAAAGGTTACCGCTACACCCATCCCTAAAGCATTCTCTACTGAAGTAGAGACAGCCAAAGCAGGACATAGACCTAAGATGATAACGAATA
The DNA here is from genome assembly GCA_002340085.1 of Candidatus Omnitrophica bacterium UBA2593. Taxonomy (GTDB): domain Bacteria; phylum Omnitrophota; class Gorgyraeia; order Gygaellales; family UBA2593; genus UBA2593. The sequence continues at coordinate 6,125 of DDKR01000089.1, read as the reverse complement.
CAGGGTTTTCTCTAAATAAACCTTTAAGGAATTCTTTAAGTGGTCTTTTTCTCTCCATATCTCTTTACTCTTATGAGCTTATCGATTAGAGAAGAAAAGGCGTTCATAATTAGAATTGAGTAAGAAACGCCTTCTGGATATCCCCCAAATCTTCGGATAACAAATGTTAAAACTCCGCAACCCAAACCAAAGATAATCTTTCCTTTTTTTGTCAAAGGTGAAGTAACGTAATCAGTAGCCATAAAGAATACACCTAGGATAAGGCCTCCAGAGAATAAAGAAAATAAAATATCTCCTTTGAAGAATCCTTGTTTATCAAATATCCAACTTAAAGTCGCCAAACTTCCCATAAAACTCAGAGGAATGTGTAATAGAATTATGCGTTGGTAAAGTAAGTATATTGCTCCTAATAACAAAGCAAGAACAGCTACCTCTCCAATGCATCCACCTCTAAATCCCAAAAACAGGTCTAAGTAATTTAAGCTTATCTCTGAGAAATGGCTTATCTTTCCATCTTTTATTAAGGTTAGGACTGTAGCTTGAGTCTTTGCATCTACAGAGAAAGGTAAAGAAAATCTCGTCATATAGAAAGGCCAACAAGCCATCAAAAATGCTCTTGCAGCCAATGCTGGATTGAATATATTTCTTCCTAAACCACCAAATGCTTGTTTGGCAATAGCAATAGCAAAAAAACTCCCTATAACTGGAATCCAGAAAGGAACCGTAGAGGGTAAATTATAGGCTAAGAGCAAACCAGTTAAAGCAGCTGAGCCATCTAAGATAGTAATCCTTCTCTTTGCCAAACCCTGAATTAAGCCTTCGGTTAAGATAGCTGTGATAATAGATAATAAAATTATCCATAATGCTTTCAGTCCAAAGATAATTACACCAAGGAGGCCTGCAGGAATTAGTGAGAAGAATACTCTCCACATAAGCTTAGGGGTCGATTTTTTTCCTAATATATGGGGAGAAAATGAGACAAAAAAATTATCTTTCATTTTGAATTTCTTTTAAGATCTCCTCTGTCTTCATCTTGATAGATTCTATTACTGCTTCAGAAGAAATCGTTGCCCCAGAAATTGTCTCTACTTCTTTATCTAAATTTTTAGCATCTTTTCCTTTGAAAGTCTCCCAGAACCAAGGTTTCTCTTCTTTAGTTTGGGATGAGTTCTTTCTTAATTTCTCCCAGATAGTCTGGGTAACCTTTACTTCACAGATCTTTGAACCTATACCCGGTGTCTCATTATGACTTAAGATCTTTATAGCAATTATCTTTCCATCTGGACAGATACCTGCCATAGTTAAAATATCACCTGCATATCCCCTCTTCTTTGCCTTAAAAGCAAAACCTAAGAGATTTTTTTCTTTATCAAAGGCCTTATAGTAATAGACTTCATCATTCTTCTCTACAGGTATAAATTCTTCTGCCTCAGGAATCACCTCAAAAAGGGCATCCTTTTCTTCTTTCTCTAATTGGCCTAAGATCTTAGGTCTTGTGAATCGGTTGACCAAACTTAAACCAAAAGCAGAGAATATACAGATTAAAAGAAGAACTAGGCTGAATCTCAAATATTCTTTCATCCTATCATTATCTTTGCTTTTTTTATTGCTCCGATTAAAGATCTCTTTGCTGGACAAATGTAACTACAAAGCCCACATTCGATACAATCCTTTGCTCCGTAATCCGATGCTTTATCCCATCTCTTATTTTCTACAGCTAAACTGATTAGATTTGGGTATATTCGGATAGGACAACTCACAATACACTCACCACACCGAATACAAAATTCCTCTTTTGTCTCTTCTATTTCTTCTTCTGTAAAAAAGATTATACCCGTAGTCGACTTTATCACTGGAATATCTAATGTGTATTGGGAGGCCCCCATCATAGGTCCTCCTACGATTACCTTGGCAGGCTCTTCTTTCAAAGGCCTGCATTCTTCAATCAGATCTTTTATAGGGGTTCCTATGCGCACTAAGAGATTCTTAGAATTCTCTAAAACTTTTCCTGTAACTGTAATCACCCGTTCATACAAGGGTTTATTTAAATAAACTGCTTCATAGATTGAGAATACGGTTCCTACATTATGGACAACCGCTCCAACATCAAAAGGAAGACTTCCTGAAGACACCTCTTTCTTCAAGATATTCTTTATGAGTTGTTTTTCTCCTCCTTGGGGATACTGACTCCTTAAAATCTGAATTTTGAATTTTGAATTTTGAATTTCTCTTTCAAACGCCTTTATAGCTTCAGGCTTGTTCTCCTCAATAGCAATATAAACATCTCTTGCTCCTAAACACTTTAACACAAGTCCTACTCCCAATAAGATTTCTCTTGTCTTTTCTAACATCAATCTAAAATCACAGGTTAAATACGGCTCACACTCGCAACCATTCAAGATAAAAGAGTCGACGGGTTTGGGAGGTGCTAATTTTATATGGGTAGGAAAACCCGCACCTCCTAAACCCACTATACCTGCTTCAAAGACGATTTCTCTTATCTGTTGTGCAGTCAATTTCTCTATCTCACTTTGCGATCTGTAATCTATGGTTTGGGATTCCTCCCCTCCATCACTCTCAACGACAATTGCTTTTTTTCTTCCTAAGACTGGATGCGGCCAATCAGCTATATCTACAACTTTTCCTGATACAGAAGAATGAATTGGAGAAAATATACCTGAATCAGAGGTAGCGATCATTTGACCTACTCTAACTTTTTCTCTTCTTTCAACAATAGATGAACACTCTTTACCTGTATGCTGGATTAGAGGAATATAGACCTTTGAAGGTAATTTTGCTTTTTGAATTGGTTTATCTTTTGTCGACTCTTTCTTTTCTTCTATCCTAACCATGAAACTTAAATCTTCTAAAGAAACCACTTACACCTACCAATCCGAAGATGGTCCCTACACCAACCAAAATCCATACTCTTCCTGCTCTCTCTGCCAGAATACTACTTAAAAACATAAGTAGTAAGAATCCTAAATGCATAACTATCTCTAAGGAAGCAAATACTTTTCCTCGCATATCTTGGTAGCTTAACTTATAAACCAAAGTATTACAGACAGTTATAATGGGAGAAAGAACAAAACCAAATAAGAAGGAGAGAAGAGCAGCAACCAAAAAATTGGGAAAAAATTGCAATCCAAGGGAAAGTATGATTAAAGTTATACCTGACAAAGAAAGGAAAAAGAATATACTCTTAGTAGGAGAAAATCTCTGTCCAAATCTTCCATAGGCCAAAGAGCCAAAGAATAAACCTAAACCTAAAAAGACTACTAAGAGCCCTAAGTTTTTTGTTAAAGAACCTAATCTCTGTTGGATGAATACGATCATTACAATGTAGATTGATCCCAAGGCAGACCAAAGCATAAAGAGGACGCCGATGATAAATCTTACTCCTTTTTTCTTAAGAAGATACATCAAACCTTCTTTAGCCTCTTGAAAGACGGATTTTTTAATGACCTCTAAAACCTCTTTTCCTAAAGTAAAGAGATCACTTTTTGTCTTCATAGCTTTTGTAGTGATGGAGAATATAAATACTGCTGATACAAAAAAGGTTAAGGCATCGATACAAAAACCACCTTTTGGGCCCAGCCAATCTACGATCAACCCACCGATACCAAAGCCTAAGATGGCAGCAATCATTCCGGTAGTATTGACCAATGAATTTGCCATAAGTAGTTCTTCCTTCTTTACCAAATCTGGGATTATCGATAACTTTGCGGGAACAAAGAATCTTCCTACTGAAAACACCAAAAAGATAATTAGGTAAAGACCAAAGAGGGTTTTGAGATTAAGAAAGATTAAAGGAATGAGAAGAACCAAAATACCTCTCAAGAGATCGGATATATACATCGTCTTTCTTCTGTCCCACCTATCTACATAGACACCAGCAACTGGTCCAATCAAAAATACAGGAATGATTGTAAAGGATAGAAGCTTTGCCATCTGAAATGTTGAACTGGAACGATGGGAGATAAATCCGATTAAAGCCATCTGATTTAATCTGTCTCCAAACTGAGAGATGATCTGAGCCAACCAAAGAAGGAAGAAATTTCTGTTTTTTAAGATCTGCTTGAAACCAACTAATTTTTCATCTGCCATCAGAGTTTAAAAGCCCGTAGAGGGATTTGAACCCCCGGCCCGCTCATTACGAATGAGCTGCTCTACCAACTGAGCTATACGGGCATCTTAGGTCTAGTTACTCTATTCACCAAAAACGCACATCCAAAACCTACAATCACCCCACCTATAATATCTACAAATTGATGGAAACCTACTAAAACCCTCATACAACCCATCAGGATTGCTAAGAACATAAGAATAGACCCTAAAATTCTCCTCTTAAAAAATATACCTACACCGATTCCAAATCCTATTGCTGTATGATCAGAAGGAAAATTTTGGGGAAAGAATTTTAAAAGATAAATATTGATTCCTCCTAAGAGACAATTCAAGATCCAAATACAGAGACAACTAATAATCACCCTTAAAAACAATCCCCTATCTTTAAATAAAAGATACACTACTAAGATAGCGAATATGAATATCGTATACTTTGCAATAATATGAATTAACATTTATAAACCCACAGATCTTCAAAAGATATATCAAAACTCTTAATCACAGAGCCAAGGAATTTATCGTCAGAGAGAATTTTTTCTTTAATCGCTTTAATCAGAAGACCTTACTCTTACGAGGTTTTCATTATAGCAGAATTTTTAAAAGAAGGCAAATTGTAGACGAAGAAGGTAACGTCAAGAAAAAAGTGTGTAAAATGGGTTTCTAATATGAAATGATGTTCTCCAGAAGTAGAATCTGTAACGGCAGAACTTTTTCTTTCGTCCGAAAGAAAAAGTCTTATTCTCTGCAAAATCGGGTTTCAACGAGAGAAAGAGAGCCTCAACTCAGAGATTGGTCTTTGGGACTGAAGGAAATAGAAAAATTGAAGAGCTTGGGGATCAAGAAAGAAACTTGTCTTTAATTGTTCTAAGACTTTAAGTAATAATTCTTTATTCTCAAAATCCTCTACAATTCCATCTCTTAGATAGTCAATTATCTCATGGATTCTGAGTAAACAGAGACTTTCCCAATTATCCTCTTCTAAAGCTTTAAGTGCTAAGAGGGTCTTTAGAGGTACAAGTCGAAGGCCAAAGAAGGAGAGTCTATCTTTAAGACAAGTTTGATTTTAAAAGGGTAGTGGGGACATACTTCTTAGATTAAAGTAAATTTAATAGTTCTTCTAAGGAAATTTTTGCATCACGCATTAATTTCCGAAGAAGCCCTTTCCCTAACACCTTATGCTGGGGAATAGTAAGGGGTTTTTTATTTTTATCAAACTTATGATGCATACGGATATGGCTACCGCGTTGTCGAACAACCTGATATCCCAATTTCTCAAAACATTTAATTGTTTGGTTTCCTGAAAGAGAGGGTAATTTAGGCATAGATTAAAGTATGAAAGCTTAATTCCTGGGGATGGAAATCTTTTAGAACTCTTCGATTTTCCTCTTCCTCTAAGCATAACTTGATTACTTCACGGATATTCTTCAATGCTTCATCTATGGTCTTACCCTGGGTATAACAGCCAGAGAATATAGGACACTCCACAACATAGAATCCATCCTCATCTTTTTCAATTAAGATAGGTAATTGGCAAATTCTCTTCATCTTTACCCTCCCTTTTTCTTAAATAAAGTACCTCTATAAACTTATTTAAAAATAAGTTTTGTACAACTAAAGTAAAAATATCATAGTTGAATTCAAATTGCAAGGGAATTCTAATTTCGGTAACACCCAGAAAAAAGTGTGTAAAATATATTTCTAATATGAATGACACCCCGGGAGCAGAATTTGTAATGACAGAATTCTTTTTGTTTAAACCCGACTTTAATAGAATAGCATTTTTTCTCGGAACGAAAAAAGATGAGTTTTTTCACTATAAAGAGTGTTTTTAGCTGTTTTTAGTTTTTTAGGATTATGGATTTTTGAGGATCTTTGGTAAGTTTACCCTTTCCACCCCTGGGGTGGAAAGGGTTTCTAATTAAGAAAAGACAAGTTCTAATTCTGAGAGAGGTCTTTGGGGTTGGAGGAAATGGAGGAATTGAAGAGCTTGAGGATCA
>DDKR01000065.1 GCA_002340085.1 Candidatus Omnitrophica bacterium UBA2593 | reverse complement strand
AAATCTGCTCCTGCATGCCTTGCTCTAACTGTACTTCCTTGTACAATCCCAAAATGCTCAACGATCTTTTTCCCAGGGACACAATCGATGTTAGTAACTATCATTTTACTCACCTCCTTTTCTATTTGGCAAAGATAAAGTTTATATAGGCTCCAAAAATGAATATCATTATCAATCCTAAGGCATAACTACTCAAATTAAAGAATTTCTTTTTTTCTGGCTTCAGAATCATAGCCAAAATTACGATTGTAGTCATAAAGATAACTATCAAGGAAGTAAAGATATGCTGAGAAGATGCTTTTAAGAATATATCTGCTTTTCGATAAAGTAGATCATTGAAAAATATAACTGTCATATTGAAGAGATTTGAGCCAAGCATATTTGCTACTGCCATCTCTTTCGCTCCTAAGCGTAAAGCTGCAACTGAGACACTTATTTCAGGCAAGGTAGTACTTAAACCTAAAAATAAGCTACCAATAAAACTTTGGCTTAATCCTAAAATTTTTGCCAATTCATCTCCAATATAGGCAAGCCAGATGCCTGCTCCTACAATTATCGACGCCCAGAAAATATATAAAAGAAAGACTCTTTTAAGACTTATATCTTTGTATTTAAGTCTTTCTATTTTTAAGGTCTTCTGTTGATTCTGCTCAAACTTAAATACAACTCGAGCAGAAACTAAATAAAAGACCAGAACTAAGAAGCTAAATAAAGAGATATTGAAAAGATTTAAACCAAAGAATCTCTGACTTAAAAAAATTCCAAAAGTAGCAACTAAAAGGGGTAAAACGCTTAACCCTGCAGTTAACAATTGTCCCGAGGAAACTATACTTAGAAGAGGTGGGCCTTTATGTAAAAAATCTAACAATGAAAGATTAAGTAGATTGTAAGTATTTGCTCCAAAGAGATTCCCTAAGGTTAAATCTGGTGCATCTACAAGTAAGATACATCCTACTCCGGTAAATACCTCAGGTAGACTTGTAGCAACTGCTACTAAGACTAAACCAACCCATAAACCTCCTAAGCCGGTCTTCTCAGCAATAATATCTCCATATTTTGCTACTCTTCTTCCAGAAAAGAAGATAATTCCTGCGCAGATTATAAATTTAAGCCAACAAAGAAACATATTTCCCCCTTTAATTTAAGAAGACCATCTCTCATACATGATGATTTCATTTAAATTTTTTCTGTTCTTTCTCGGTGGAGGCTCTGAAGCCGGATACCCTAAAGTTAGAAGTTCTACCACCCTTACACCTTTAGGAACTTGTAAAATTTTTTTTACTTTATCTTCATTGAATGCACCGATCCAACAAGTACCCAATCCTTCTTCAGTTGCCTTTAGTGTCATATGATCTACAGCAATAGTTACATCTATCACATAAGAAGGCTGACCGCAACTCATTATATGGGTTGTATCTGTTGCACAACAGGCAATTACTATAGGTGCTTGGGAAACAAATTTTTGTCCTTTTGCTGCCTGCATGAGTTTATTTTTTATCTCTTTATCCTTTACAACGATAAACCTCCACTCTTGTCTATTACTTGCTGAAGGTGCTAATCTTGCTGTTTCTAAAATCAAAATCAATTTTTCTTCAGGCACAGGTTTATCTAAGTATTCTCTGACACTATACCTTTTCTTTACTGCTTCTGCTACATCCATCTTTACCTCCGAAATTCAAACCACACAGCTGAACTGATTAATCATAGATAATTCTCTTTATTTCTTCTGAGTTCTTTATTGCAATTTCTTTTCCTCTTCTTGCAAATTCTTCTACCCTATGAAATTCAAGCCAATTTAAGCCCGAAAGATCAGGATGTAAAACTATGTCGGCTAAAGTCGCCTGTGTCTTTTCAATTTCTGCTTGCATCAATTCAATACTGGAAAATATCATATCAAATATGTTGGTTTTAAATATATCTATTTTTCTTGGCATTTCAACCGGAAATTTCTTTTCTTTTATTCTCTCCAATATATCCTTTGCTGAAGGAGTAACGTTGACTGCAATTATCTTTTTTATTCCGGTTTTAACTAAGACATCTGTAGGTAGAGGATTTAGAATTCCTCCATCTAAAAGTAACTCCTCTTTAAATCTTACAGGCCTAAATACTCCGGGCATAGCACAGGAGGCCATAACTGCTTCTGCTAAATTTCCTCTATCAATAACCTTGGAAGTCTTTCCTTTTACATCACAGGCCAGAATCTTCAAAGGTAATCTTAAATTATAGAAAGTCTTATTCTGTAGGTATTTTCTTAATAACTCTTTGATCTTCTTTCCTCTAATGAAGCCGGTCTTCGGAATTCCTAAATCTAATAATTTAAATATATTCTTCGGTTGACTGAATTCAAATTTAAAGATCTCTTCTATCTCCTTTGAATTTTTTCCTATAGCCCACAATGAACCTATCAAAGCACCTATGCTTGAACCAGAAACAACATCTACAGGAATATTCTCTTCTTCAATTACTCTTAATACACCGATATGAGCTAGCCCATATGCTGCACCTACCCCTAAAACTAAACCCACCAATATATCTCCAACTTCTCTGGAAATCCGGCGGATAGTCTTTGCGTATTCGGTTTCTGGATTTTCCAAAATAACTCTTTCTTTTCCCCTGATCTCTAATTTCGGCAATGTAGCATAAATAGCTTGTTTTAGAATTTTTATCCTTTCAAGATGTGTTATTCCTCCTTTTATAAATTCACTTATAATAATTTTGATTTTTGATTCTTTGTATCTTATTCTTTGTTTTATCTCTTGGATTGTTCTATAGGTCTGGCTTAAATCTTCTCTCCTTGGGCTACTTATAATGTGAATAGAATCTGATTGATTTAATGCTTCAAAGATAGTCTCGTCATAATCAGAGGCTAAATCTACAACAATAAAATGATAATCATTTGTGAGTAGAGTTAATATTGCTGAGATTTTCTCACGCAAGGCCAGAGGGCTTCTTTTATACTTAATATTGAGTATATCTATACCTAAAAGTCTATGTTTTAATATTGAATTAATCAAATTACCATAATCAAAAGAAAAGCTTTCAAGATTAATTAAGCCTGAATTTTCTGGCAAACCAAGAGACTTTGAGATATCAAATTTAGATGTATTTAATTCTAAAATGATTACATTTTTATTTGTCTCTTTCTTTAATCCTAAAACTAAGTTTATAGCATAAGTGGTCTTACCTACATCTTTTTGATTGCTATATACAGCTAATATTGTGCTTTCAAATATATATTTTTGGTGGATATCTTTTCTTTTGAGACGCCGGGATAAAGTCAAACTTAGATCAACTGCTAATTTAGGAACCCTCTTTAAAAGATAATCAAAGTCTTCTCTTTCTATTTTTAAAAAGATAGAATCATTTATGGCTTGAGCAGTTACAGAGTGAGATTCTCCGGTCAACAAAGAGATTATACCAAAGTATTTTCCTCTGTGTAGATATTCTAAAACACTTTCTTTTCCTTCTGTATTCTTTGTAAATATTTTGACTCTTCCTGTAACAAGGCAATAAAAGGCACATGCGGGTTTGCCTTCATGATAAATGACTTGATCTTTTTTATATTCGACTAATTCTGATCTTTCAAGGACAATCTTTTTCTCTTTTTTACTTAATTCTGAGAATAGAGGCAACTGATCTAAAATAAGATTCTTATCTAATGCTTCAACCATTTAATGTGTTATATTTACAGATTTTAGAAAATTTTAAACTAAAATCTTTGATCTTTCTTCTATAGGTGATTCTATCAACCTCGATTAATCCAAATTTTGCTTTGAATCCTTGATCCCATTCAAAATTATCTAATAACGACCACCAAATATAGCCAAAGATATTTATTCCTTCTTTGATTGCAAGGTGAATATATCTTAAATGCTCTCTTAAGAAATACCAATAATCAGAATCATAATTTTCAGTTGTACCATTCTCAGTAATCAGAATAGGTAAATTATATTTTTTTAAAAGTCTTGATATCTCCAAGAGACCTTCAGGATAAATCTGCCAACCCAAAGAATTCTTTCTCTTTATGTGCTCGTGGCTTAAATTCTTACATTCATCACCAAGGGGTAATTTAAATCTTACAGATTCTCTTGTATAGTAATTTACCCCTATAAAATCTAAGTAATCTTTTATCTTTTCTAAGAAGAGCCAATTAAAGAGTTTATCTCTTATTTTGGAGGAAAATCTGTTTAAAAGATAATTCTTATAAGAACAAGGAGAAAATATTCTGAAATTTTTGGCAATACTTACCTTTGGTTTTTGCCAGGATTTCTCTTTATAGATTTTATGGATAATTTCATAGCCTTCAATATGTACTTTGATAAGATTTTTAAAGACTCTTTTTGTCTTTATAAGCGACCTTTCTCCCGGAGGCCAAATCCCTCTAAAATAGGAGTTGTATACATAGACAACCGGTTCATTTATAGTAATCCAATAGACGATGTCTTGACCAAATTCTAAAACCATTCTTTCTAAATATCTCAAGAAATATCTAATGTTTTTCTTTTTTAAGAACCCGCCCTTTTTTATAAACCACAGAGGATTCGTGAAGTGATGTAAAGTAACTATTGGTTCTAAATTTCTTATCTTTAATTCTTCTACCACCTCTTTGTAATGGAGAATCTCTTTCTCGTTGAATCTGTCCTCTTCTGGTTCGATCCTTGACCATTCTATAGAAAACCGGTAGCAATTGTGATTTAGAAATTTTGCTAAATCAAAGTCTTCTTTGAATAACCCATAATGTCTTACAGCATCTCCCGAGGGTTCTCCAATCTTACCTTTGTTTTCCCATTCCCACCAGTCATTATAAAAATTTTCTCCTTCGGTCTGATGGGCTGATGTTGCAGCTCCCCACAAAAAATTTTCAGGGAATCTCATATCAAAAACCTCGATGTAAACCAAAATCTCTTGCTATTTGGATTACATCAAAGTATTCTTTGTATGCGATTGGACGGTTTATTTCTGAAAACTCACTTGCTCTATATAGGGGCCTATATTGATCCATAATGTTTACATAGGTATCTTTTGAGATCCTTTCAGCAATAAATTTTAAGATCTCTCTTGAACCAACTACATCATTAGGCAAAACCAAATGTCTTATGATTAGACCTCTTCTGGCAATCCCATCTATTATTTCTAAGTCACCTACTTGCCGGTACATCTCTAAAACTGTCTCTTTTACTCTCTCAAAGTAATCTTGAGCATTTGAGTATTTTTTTGAATATTTTGGTTCTGAATACTTTATATCTGGCATGTAGATATCAAAGATTCCCTCCAAAAACTTAATTATTTCGACATTCTCATAACCGCCACAGTTAAAGACTAAAGGCAGACCCAAGCCCTCCTGGACTGCTAAAAATACAGATTCAGCTATTTGAGGAATAAAGTGGGTAGGTGTAACAAAATTTATGTTGTGACAACCAATCTTCTGTAAATATAACATACCTTTTGCCATATCCTGTGTAGTTATTATCTCTCCTATCCCTAAATGGCTTATATCATAATTTTGACAATACAGGCAACCTAAATTGCAGTTTGTCAAAAATATCGTTCCTGACCCATTCCTCCCTACCAGCTCTGGTTCTTCTCCAAAATGAGCAAATATACTTGAGACTTTAAGTTGAGATGTGGTCTTACAAAAACCTTTTTCTTCTCTTAGACGGTTTACTCCACATCTCCTTGGACAAAGTCTGCAGTTCTCTAAAATCTTATATAAAATCTCTACCCTTTTCTTTAATTCACTGCTCTTGGAGAGATCAATGTAAGAAGGCTGCATTCTTTATCTTTCCAATTTTCCTAAAAATTGATTCACAATTAGGAGGCGTTCGCTGTTTTAACAAAATCGACTATTGCTCTCCTATCTTCCTCGGATATCCTGGTAAAAGAAATTCCTACGCGATATACTCCTTCCCATAAAATACTATAGTGTACTTCTCCATCCATCTGCATTGATCTAACTCTCTGATCTTCGTTGATGGCTTTTTCGTTAACCAAAATGAATCTTGTAGAGAGCAAGCTAGTAGGAGGAATATTATGTTTTATAAGCACAGATGTACCTGTCTCACATAAGTCTATCATTATACCATGAACTTCTTTGTGGCCAACTAATGCATCTATTTCCAAAGGACTAACTACCTTGTAGAAGACTATAAAATCTCTCTTTATCCTTTCAAACCTTCTTCTCTCAGGACCTACATAACTGTCACTTGTAACATAATCATTACTCATATTCTCTCCCTCCTTTCTGTTAACCTATCATTTTTAAAAATAATTTTTCTCTAACTAGTTAGAGTCTTAAAGTAAACTAGTACTTAGATCTATAGTCTTTACTGTTTTGATAAATCTTTTAACTTTCTTAATATCTTTTTTTCCTGGCCTTATCTCCACAGAACTTGAGACATCTACCCAATCTGGATGTAAAATCTGGATTGCTTCCTTTACATTTCTTGTGTTCAGACCACCAGAAATAAATATACATTTTTTACCCATTTTTAAACCTTTGATTATCTTCCAATCAAATTTTTTTCCTGTCCCTCCAAAGACATCTTTCTGATAGCTATCGAATAGAAATCCCCAAACATCATATTTTTTAAAACTTTTAAGACTGCTTTTATCTTTGATACGAAATGCCTTAATGACTTTGTAACCTTTAAATCTCTTGCAAAAATCGGGTGATTCATCACCGTGAAATTGTAATATATCTAATTTTAATTCTTCGGTAATATTTCTTATCTTAGTTATCCTTTCATTTACAAAGACTCCTATCTTTTTAACTGAAAGAGGAGTCTTTTGAAGAATTTTCTTTGCTTTTTTAGGATTTATATACCTCGGACTCTTTTTATAAAAAACAAAACCAAGTCCATTACAACCAGCTTCAATTGAGGCTTGAGCGTCTTCTAAATTAGTTATCCCGCATATCTTTACCTTTACCAATTTTACTCTCTTTTTCTTTAACTTCTAGTCGATGACCTCTATCTTCTCTTTCATCTCTTCGGTTCTCTTCTATCTACCATCATATCCAGTAAAGATAATAACTAAATTATAATTGCCTACTGGAATGCTTGATCTTAATTTGTTGATCTTCAAGTTATGAATGCCAATTATTTCATCATATGTATTTATCTGACTTATATCGGGTATAGCATAATCTGCTTATGCACCTCACTCAAGTTGCTCGCCGATACCCCAAAAACAGACATCGTCGGAGAGCTTGAGTCAACTGCATATGCAAGTAGCATAATTCTGAGGTGCTTCGGTTAAGATGATACTTTTAGGAGATAGAGCTAAACTTACAGTTCCAATCGCACTTAAAGAGATATCGGTAAGAGAGATTTCTGTATTGGTTATTTCTCCGGCCATTGCAACTGTGATGTAAGGTGTAAGGGAAATACCTTCTGTTGCTATTGTATTATTAAATCTATTACTCTCTAAAATTACCCGTTGATTACCAACTATAGTCTCTGTAATATCACTGGATGCTAAGAAACTATAATTCATTGCTGGTAAAACAGTCGTAGTTAGAGTATGTTCAGATATAACTGTTATTTCTTGAGTAGCTTCAGTAGTCAAAGCATAAGCATTATTTACTAAACCGACAATAATAACTATTAAAAATACCTTTTTTAATTGTAAGTCAAAACTACTATTAACCGCTAACCCATTTACTGAATCTGGGTTATATTATTATTGCATTATCTTTAATTTTGTTCAAAATCTACTGGAAGTTCTCCCTATTTTCATAAGTAATGCCCAAGTCCTAACTCTTTGATCTTTTTGGGGATGTCTTTACTTCTTAGGAATGCCTCACCAATAAGGACTGCATTTATTCCTAAGTCTTTTAGAAAATCAATTTCAGCCTTTGTTCTTATCCCACTTTCAGAGATTGTAATTTTATCTTTAGGGATCAGAGGGAAAAGCCTTTTGGTAGTATTTAGATCTACCTTGAAATTGTTTAGATTTCTGTTGTTTATACCGATGATCTCTGTATCTATCTTTAAAGCTATTTTTAGATCTTCTCTATCATTTACTTCCAAAATACAGTCTAAGCCTATTTTCCTAGAGATCTTCAAAAATTCCTTTATTTTTTTCAAAGAGAGAACCTTAACAATTAATAAAATACTATCTGCACCGAAGTATAAAGTTTCAAAGATTTGGTATCTATCGATGATAAAATCCTTCCTTAAGATGGGAAGCAAAACTTTCTTCTTTATCTCTCTTATAAAATTAATATTACCTAAAAAGTATTTATCTTCAGTAAGGACAGAGAGAGAATCTGCTTTTGCTTTTCTGTAGTCTAAGGCGATTCTGACAGGGGAAAAATCTTTGCAGATTACTCCCTTCGAAGGTGAAGCTTTTTTAATCTCGGCAATAAGATTTAAGCCTGGTTTTGAGATTGCTTCTTTAAAGGGAAAATCTTTAAGAGGGCTTATAGAACTTACTATCTTTTCTTCAGGAAACTTTCTTTTGGAGGCCTCTATACTTTCTCTTCTATGTTTGATAATCTCTTTTAAGAAATTAACCACTATTTTTGGAAAATCCCTTTAGAAGCTCTAACTTCTCTAATGCTTTTTTAGAATCTATGGATTCTTTTGCTCTTTCTATTCCTTCTTTTATGTCTTTTGTTTTATCAGCTGTATATAGAGCAACTCCTGAATTGAATAGAACAATATCTCTCTTTGGACCGGGTTTACCTTCTAATATATCTTTAGCAATCCTTATATTCTCTTCTAAATCTCCACCTAAAAGATCTTCTCTATTTACTTTTTTGAATCCATAATCTAAAGGTGAAATCTTGTAAGAAAGAATCTTTCCATCTTTTAGTTCTGAAACTAAAGTATCCTGCGTAGTAGTTACTTCATCTAGGCCGTCTAACCCATAAACTACCATTGCATGTTTTAGGCCTAAGTTCTTCAAAACAGAAGTAAATACTTCCAAAAGATTTGGATCGTATACTCCTAAGAGTTGGTGGGTAGCAAAAGCAGGGTTTGCTAAGGGACCTAAGAGATTGAATATCGTTCTTATTCCAATCTCTCTCCTCACAGGGGTTGCATATTTCATGGCTGGGTGTAAGTTAGGAGCAAAGAGAAAACCAATACCTATTCTTTCTATACATTCTTCGATTTTTTCTTTAGACATATTCAAATTTACACCTAAACCTTCTAAAAGATCAGCACTCCCGCATCGAGAAGAAACACTTCTATTCCCATGTTTTGCAACTGTTACACCTACACCAGAAACCACAAATGCTGAAATCGTCGAGATATTGAATGTATGGGAACCATCTCCTCCTGTTCCACAGGTATCTAAGATAACATCCTTTTCTACATTTATTCTAACTACGAACTTACGCATAACTTGGGCTGCTGTAGTAATCTCCTGCAAGGTCTCACCTTTCATCCTCAGAGCAGTTAAAAAAGAAGCAATTTGAGAAGGAAGAGCTTGACCGGTCATAATTTCTTCAGTGACCTTTTCCATCTCTTGAGGGGTTAAGTCTTTCTTTTCTATGAGTTTAGAAATAGCTTCTCTAATCATAGTGATAAAAAATTCTTTAGAATATCTTTTCCTGCTTTTGTGAGGATAGATTCGGGATGAAATTGGACTCCAAAGAGTTTATATTTTTTATGTCTTAAACCCATAATCTCACTATCTTTTGTCCAAGCAATAATCTCCAAATCCTTTGGTAAGCTCTTTCTATCTACAATGAGAGAATGATAACGCGTAGCTTCAAAAGGATTGACAATCTTTCTAAAGAAGGCTTTACCATCATGATAGATCTGAGATGTCTTTCCATGCATAAGCTTTTTTGCTCGAATGATCTTTCCTCCAAAGACTTGGGCAATACATTGATGGCCTAAGCATACTCCTAAGATAGGAACCTTTGAATAAAATTCTCTAATTACCTCATTTGATATGCCTGCGTCCTCAGGTCTACCTGGACCGGGAGAGATAACGATTCCCTTAAGGCCTTTAAAGTCTCTAATTCTGTCTATAGTTATCTTATCATTTCTAAATACTTTGATGTTTTGGCCTAACTCACCTAAGTATTGGACGAGATTGTAAGTAAATGAATCGTAATTGTCAATTATTAAAATCATTCTTTCTCTCTCCAAATCTTAGCACCCAATCTCTGTAACTTTTCCTCTAAATTCTCATAACCACGCTCTAGATGATAGATCCTTGAAACCTGAGTCCTATTTTCAGCAGCTAAACCTGCCAAGACCAAACATGCAGAAGCCCTTAAGTCCGATGCCATAACTTCAGCACCTTCTAATTTTTTTACACCTTCTACGACTGCATGCGGACCTTCGCGTTGGATTTTAGCTCCCATACGGTTAAGTTCAGCTACATGCATGAATCTGTCTGGGTAGACTTTTTCTGTAATTATACTTATACCCCGAACTATTGTCATCAAAGCCATAATCTGTGCCTGCATATCTGTAGGAAATCCCGGATAAGGGAGAGTAGTGATATTTATTGGTCTTAATTGTCTTTTAAGACGTATATGGACAGATCTATCTGTCTTAGTGATATAGGCACCTGCTTCTTCTAATTTTTCAATCACTGCACCTAAATGTTGATAGATAACATTCTTTAAGATAACATCTCCTTTGGTAATTAAGGAAACAATCATAAATGTTCCTGCTTCAACCCTATCAGGGATTATTTTATGTCCAGCACCTTTCAAATACTTTACTCCTTCTATCTCTATAAAGGGAGTACCATAGCCCTTTATCTTTGCACCCATCTTAATCAAAAATTTTGCTAAGTCTATTATCTCTGGTTCACAAGCAGCAGATTCAATTATGGTCTTTCCTTTTGC
>DDKR01000039.1 GCA_002340085.1 Candidatus Omnitrophica bacterium UBA2593 | reverse complement strand
GAGTATTTACAGGAAAATCCGCGGAATCAAGTAATTACACCTTCAATGAGTTCCTGGGGATGGAAAGGTTATAGTGAGATATGGCTACAAGGAGTAAATGATTGGATATACAGACACCTCCATGAAGCCTCTGAAAGAATGACAGAATTAGCAACTACTTTTGTAAATACAGATGGTCTATTGAAAAGAGCACTTAATCAGGCACTGAGAGAATTACTCTTAGCTCAAAGTTCTGATTGGGCATTTATCATGGCTTGCGGAACTCACTCTGACTATGCCTACAAGAGGACAAAAGAACATATCTTGAGATTCACCAAACTCTATGAAGATATAAAAGCAAATTCAATAGATGAGGAGTGGCTTTCCGATATTGAATATAAAGACAACATATTTCCTGATATAGATTACAGAGTCCATCAATGATAGAAGAAAAAAATATTCCTGCACACATTGCAATAATTATGGACGGTAATGGCCGATGGGCAAAAGAGAGAGGACTTCTTAGAACAGAAGGACACAAGAAAGGTATAGAGAGAATAAAAGAGATAATAAAAGCAGCTAATGACTTAGGAATAAAGGTATTGAGTCTGTTCTGTTTTTCTACAGAAAACTGGAATAGACCCAAAAGAGAGATAGACATGCTCATGCGTTCTTTATATAATTTTTTAAAGAAAGAGCTCAAAGATTTAAATAAAAAAAATATTCGACTTGTATGGAGTGGAAAGGAAGTATTTCTACCAGATTATCTAGTAAGAGAGCTTAAAAAGGCTATGAATTCTACTCAATCTAATACAGGTTTGATTATTAATCTTTGTTTGAACTATGGCGGAAGAGTAGAAATTTTAGATGCAGCAAAAGGAATAGCTGAGAAAGTATCTAAAGGTGAAATGGACATCGATGAAATTTCTGAAGAAAAATTTTCAGATTTTCTCTATACCAAAAGGCTTCCTGATCCAGATCTTCTTATTAGAACCTCGGGAGAATTACGCATCTCAAATTTTTTTCTCTGGCAGATATCTTATACAGAGTTCTTATTCCTAAAGAAATATTGGCCTGATTTTACAAGAACTGATTTAGAGGAAGCAATAAAAGCATATCAGAAGAGAGAAAGGAAATTTGGTAGAGTTTAATGAAATTAAAAATTAACAAACGTATAACCCAAGTAACCCTATAACACAAGAAAGATATTGTAATGTTGATTAAAAGGTTTCTTAGTTCAGCAATATTAATTATAATTACAGTCTTATGCTTTTTTTTCGATTTTATCTGTGGAATAGTTGTCACTTCCTTTATTGCCCTAGGTTTATATGAATTTTTTAAGATGGTTGAGAGAAAAGGGATATTTATCTATAAATATTTTGGAATCTTGATCGGTGTGATCTTATCTTTATCGGTTGCTTTTAGATTCGAACTTACAAAACGATGGGAGCTGTTATTTTTAGGCCTAGCCATTGCTACTCTAATCGTATTACAGTTCAGATGTCCTGATAGTTCTAAGGCGATCTCTGGGATTTCTACGACTCTATTTGGAATATTCTATATCGGTTGGTTTTTTAGTTTCATCATTAAAGTAAAATACCTGCCTCGAGACCCAAAGTATTCTGATCTCTTACTCTTATGGACAAATTCTAAAGATAGTATACTAGCAGGTGTTAAATTGGTCTTTTTCCTGATCTTGGTTACAAAATTGTCAGATGTTGGTTCTTATCTCATTGGATCAAGATTTGGCAAGAGATCTCTTATAAAAAGAATTAGCGAGAATAAATCTATAGAAGGAGCAGTAGGCGGGCTCATATTCAGTATCTTGGGTGCTTTAGCTTGCAAACCCTTATTAGATTTTTCTTATCTACATCTTGGGTTTATAGGTTTAGCTTTAGGAATCCTTGCCCAATTAGGAGATCTATCTGAGTCTTTGATAAAACGTGACTGTCAAGTCAAAGATTCAGGTATAATCTTTCCAGGCTTAGGAGGAGCCTTAGATATAATTGATAGCTTAATCTTTACTTCTCCTGCCTTCTATTTTTATTTGAGTGCAATACTGAGATGAAGAATATAGTCATCTTAGGCTCTACAGGTTCAGTAGGAAGAAATTCTTTAGATGTTATTGAGAAATTTAAAGATAAGCTCAATGTCTTGGGTTTATCAGCAAATTCCAATATAGATCTTCTTTTAGAGCAGGTAGAAAGATTTAATCCAAAGTTTGTCTGTATCTCTGATAAAGAAAGATCTTTTAAATTTAAAAGTAAGCTAAAGAGAAAAGATCTTAAAGTCTTTATAGGTACAGAAGGCCTAAATGAGATTGTGAAAGAAAAGTCAGTAGATTTAATCGTTATGGCTATAAGTGGGATGACCGCGTTATTTCCTTTGTTAGAGGCAATAAGAGCAAAAAAGAGGGTCACTTTAGCTAATAAAGAAGCAATGGTTATGGCAGGAGAAGTAATTATGAGAGAAGCAAAAAGAAACGATGTTAAGATAATTCCTGTTGATTCAGAGGCTTCAGCCATTCAGCAGTGTTTAGAGAATAAAAGAAAAGATCATCTAAAGAAAATTTACATAACTTGTTCGGGAGGGCCTCTAAATGATACTCCATTTAAAAGATTCAAGTACATCACAAAGAAACAAGTATTAGCTCATCCAAAGTGGAAGATGGGAGAAAAAATTTCGGTTGATTCAGCAACTCTTATGAATAAAGGTTTAGAGTTAATAGAACTGATGTGGTTATTTGATATAGATCCATCTAAGATAGAGGTAATTATCCATAAAGAGGCGATTATTCATTCAATGGTAGAATTTTGCGATGGAATAATTTTAGCTCAGTTAGCTACCCCAGATATGAGACTACCTATCCAATATGCATTATCTTGGCCAGAAAGATGGTCTCAAGGTCATATTCAACTTGACTTTTCTAAGTTTAAGTCTTTGACCTTTGCAGAGCCTGACTTGAAGAAATTTCCATGTTTGGAAACAGCAATGGAAATAGCAAGACTTAAAGGAACATATCCATGTGCCTTGAATGCATCTAATGAAGTTGTAGTCAGAGCATTTTTAGACGGAAGGATAGATTTTATAAAGATTCCTCAAACCATTCAAAAGGTCTTATCCAAACACAGAGGAATTAAGGAGCCTGATTTGGCTCAATTGTTAGAAACAGATTCCTGGGCAAGAGAAGAAACTGAGAAGTTAATTGGTTGATTAGATGGGATTTTTTATCTCTATATTTATCCTAAGTTTCTTAATCATCGTACATGAATTTGGGCATCTCTTTACAGCAAAGAGATTTGGTGTAAAGGTAGAGAGATTTTCTATAGGTTTTGGAAGAAAACTTTTCAGTTTTAAGAAGAAAGATACTGAGTACCTAATATCTGCTATTCCTTTGGGTGGCTATGTGAAATTAGCAGGAGACAGTTTAGAAGAATTCTCTGGTCAACCCTATGAATATCTGTCTAAGCCGGTTTCTCGAAGAGCAATGATTGTCTTCTCAGGTCCAGCATTGAATTACATCTTAGCCTTCTTTTTCTTCTGGTTAGTATTCTTCTTAGGATCCCCTCAGCTTTCGACCAAAGTAGGAGAATTAATTTCAGGATTTGGTGCAGAAAAAGCAGGTATCTTAGTAGATGATGTTATTACTAGGGTTGATGGAGAAGAAGTGAGAACGTTTGAAGAGCTTCAAAAGATGATCCATAAGAAGACCGATATAGTTAAATTGACTATTTTAAGAGAGTCTAATTACATAGACTTAGAAGTAGATATTCAGAAAAAAGAGATTAAGGATTTATTTGGGAAGAAAAGATTAGTTGGTTTAATCGGAATTAGGCCAAAAGATGATGAATTGGTCTTCTTAAAATATGGATTTGTAGAGTCTTTTTTCTTGGCAGGCAACACCCTATTTAGTCTTACTTCTACAGTCCTCAAAGCAATTTGGGCAATTTTGACGTGGAATTTGTCTATAAGAGAATCTATTACTGGACCATTAGGTATCTTCTATATCACAACTAAAGCAGTAAAATTTGGGATGAGAGCGGTCTTACATCTTATAGCTGTATTAAATTTGAGCTTAGCAATATTTAATATCTTGCCTTTGCCTATATTGGACGGAGGACATCTCTTACTTTTAGGAATTGAGAAGATTAAAAAGAGAAGATTCTCTCCAAAGACTGAGGAGATAATCAATCGTACAGGTCTTACTTTAATTATCATTTTGGCTATTTTCGTCTTCTATAATGACCTGGTAAAATTTAGGGTTTTAGAAAAAGTCTTAGAGTTCTTTAAGATACACAGATAGAAACAAGTTTTACAGATAGGTATAGAAATTATTTAATGATAAAGAGAAGAAAGACAAGGATCATAAAGATCAGAGATTTAAAGATTGGAGGAGGCCATCCCATTGCTATCCAATCTATGGTAAAGACAAAGACATCAAAAATTAGAGAAACTCTAGGACAGATAAGAGATTTAGAGAAAGA
>DDKR01000041.1 GCA_002340085.1 Candidatus Omnitrophica bacterium UBA2593 | reverse complement strand
TTGATCTCTTCTTTTTTAAAGATCTCTTTGGCTAAAAGACTTACGAGTTCCTCACAGAGCTCCATCATATCCCCATATGTTGTGTAGGCAGAATATACCTCTAACATCGTAAATTCAGGTGAATGTCTTGTAGATATTCCTTCATTTCTAAAATTTTTATTTATCTCATAGACCTTCGGGAGACCAGCAACCAATAACCTTTTAAGATAGAGCTCAGGAGCAATCCTTAGAAACAGATCTAAGTTAAGTTCATTGTGATAGGTCTTAAAAGGTTCACCCGTTGCTCCTCCAGGAATAGGATGTAGGATAGGAGTTTCAACCTCTAAATACCCTTTTGAATCCAAAAAACTGCGGATGAAGGAGATAATCCTACTTCTCATTAAAAATACATCCTTTATCTTGTCATTGGAGATTAAATCTAAGTATCTATGCCTATATCTCTTCTCAATATCTCTTAATCCGTGCCACTTTTCAGGTAAAGGCCTCAAAGACTTAGCTAAAAGATAGAATTTAGTTACTTTAATAGTTGGTTCACCTGTCCTTGTCAAGAAGGTCTCTCCTTCTACTCCTAAAATATCTCCAATATCTATATATTTGAAGAGGAGAAAATCTTCTGTACCCACAAAATCAGATTTTATATAGATCTGGATTTTACCTGAAGAATCTTTCAGATCACAGAATATCGCTTTTCCATGAGAGCGAAGAAAAACAATTCTTCCTGCAGTGCTTATTTTTCTCTCAGGCTTAAAATCAGCTAATACTTCTCCTATGGTATGGCAGTATAGGAATCTCTGAGATAGCCTTTTTTCTCTCAAAGCTTGTAATCTCCTCAACCTCTCTTTTATGATCTCTTCCATTTCAATCCCTAAACTTCCAGATTTTTTATCTATTATATAGGATGAGCAGTTATCTGTCAATTAGTGCGTAGTGTGCTAATTGGGGGCGTCAAGAAAAAAGTGTGTAAAATCCATTTCTGATATGAATTAGAGATTTTTTGAAAGCGTTTTCATAAAGACAGAAATTCTCTAAAAGACCTTTAAATTCTTCTTAACTAATCTTGTAAGTTTCAAGACTACATTAACTGTTAGAATAAACCCTGATGAAATGTAGTTCTTTACAAGATAATGTAGTTCTTTACAAGATATAGATTTCAGAGTATAATCGAGCTAAATGATAAACTTATTGATTCTGTAGATGATTATAACATCAATAAAAGGTTCAAGAAGTTTAAGCCATAAAACTCCCTCAATACCTAAAAAAGAAAAAAGAGACAGAATTAGGACTGATTAGAAATCAAATTATTTTACAACATAATGTTAGTCAATACAATGTTAGAGTCCCAAATCTTACAAGTAGAAAAGAAACCCAAAGGATTATTCTTAAATCTACTTAAAAAAGTAGGTAAAGCTGTCTCTGATTATAAGATCTGGACTTTGTTAGTTTTTGAGTCGTTTCTTAAATTTCTCTGATTTAATTTTGTATAGTGAAACAGCAATTTCCTTGTTCTTTGATAACAAAAAAGCAGAGTCAATGATGATAAGAGAATTAACAGCACGTTTGCATTCACCTATAGCCTGAGGTGGTTCTTCAAGAATTTTAGACAGACAACCATTCTGCTTAATCCAGTAAGTAAGTCTCCAAGCTAGAAATGACATAATCCAATGACGAAGGAGTAAACTCCTGGTAGCACACCTGATACTGGTCAAAACAGAATGTATCTTTTAATTCTCTAAAGGATTCTTCTATACCCCAACGTAAGAGATAAGTAGAGATAGTAGTTTTCACAGACATAGACAAGTCAGTAGGAATAAGGGCAAAGGTATCTTTATCATCGTATTCTGACCATTTATCAAATACAAATATGACCCTGACTTTAGTCTTACAGTCCTTAAGCTTTGTATCAAGAGAGAAAGTGAGAACCTTTTTATCTTCAGCATTTTATTGAGGGATACGAATATATTTCATTTTATGAGGATAGTATTCTTTTAAGAGAGGTATAATCTCATCGGCTCTAAGATAAAGCCACTGTTTGGTGCGGGGATGGGTAAAGAAGATAGAGCGATTGATTTTGACCTCAGAGATCAAAGGGATATTTTTAGACGAGACAAACTCTATCATATCAGAAGAAGCATACCAAGAATCAAGGACAACGCAAGATTAGGGTATATTTTTTAAAATAGCATCGTCTATGGAGTTCTTTGGCTAAATCCAACTTACTTTTAAAGTTTTTTGGTTCTGTGCTCTCTAAAGGTAGATAGGACCTAAAGTCACCTGGGAAATGTTTAGTATTTGATACAAAACAGGAAACAACAGCAACATTACAGTTTTCTTCTCTGCCTAAAGTGAGGACAATACTGAAATTGAGCGCCCTCTGTTTTTTCAGCATAAGGTTTAGGCCAGCCAGTATCATCTAAAGCTAAAACACCTTTATTATAGGCCTTAGTTGTTCTTTGGTTTTGTAAGAGTTTAAGCCGGATATCATTTAATTCTTTAATACTCCAACGAGACTTTAGAAAAGAAATATTGCAACTTTTGATAATTTATAGCAGTGTTGTTAGCAATAGCCGAAAGAAATAGTCGCCTATAGCCCCCGAGTATGGCATAGACAAAGCTCTTAAATAGAGACATTTGATTTTTTGTAAATATTGGGCTGAAATGCTCTAAGAATTTCTCTACAAACTCAAGGTGAGGTTTTAAAATAGGTGTATGCGTTGCTCCTTTTTAGGTGGTCTTTAACTATTCATATGTCTATAACATAGCAGAAGTTAGTTTTTACGCAACGCATTGAAATGTCGTAAGTTACGCATTTTCAAAATTTACGTTAATAACTTTTTTGAAATAATCGGGAACAAAAATATTTTTTAACAAAGTACTGTAAGATGATTTTTGATAGGAGGCTTCACCTCTCATCGATTATTAATCGTTTGTGACCTTTTTACACTCCCGGAGTGTAAAGATAAAACCGCTATTCCACCCCTGGGGTGGAATAGGTTCTAATAGGTTCTAATGAGAAAAGACAAGTTCTAATTCTGAGATCGGCCTTTCAGACTGAAGAAAATGAAGGAATTGGAGAGCTTGGGGATCAAGAAAGAATTTTGTTTTTAACCCGACTTTGACAGATCACTTTTAGGACGTCATAACTCATTGTTATTATTGAAGTTAGAAAAACTAA
>DDKR01000098.1 GCA_002340085.1 Candidatus Omnitrophica bacterium UBA2593 | reverse complement strand
TCCAGACTCTTAAAATTAGCTGATAAATTTGAAGAGGGTCTAAAAGGGTTATTTATTCCCGGTGTATTTTTTGAGGAGATGGGGTTTAGATATTTTGGGCCTTTGGATGGGCATAATTTAGAGGTTTTAATCTCTACATTAAAGAATATCTTAGTCTTACCCGGAGCAAAGATACTCCATGTAATTACAAAAAAAGGAAGAGGATACCTACCAGCAGAAAAGGATTCAACGAAATTCCATTCAGCCTTACCCTTTGAACTGGAGACAGGACAATTGAAAATTAAAGATGGGAGAGGAGAGACTAAGACATATACAGGGGTATTTGGTAGAAAATTAGTGGAATTAGCAAAGAGTGATTCTAAGATCATAGCAATTACTGCTGCTATGCCTGAAGGAACAGGTTTAAGTCTATTTAGAGAGAACTTTCCCGATAGATTCTTCGATGTAGGTATTGCCGAATCCCATGCTATCTGTTTCTCTGCTGGCCTAGCCAAAGGAGGCCTAAGACCTGTAGTAGCTATATATTCTACCTTTTTACAACGGGCCTATGATCAGATAATCGAGGAGCTTTGTCTACAGAATTTTTCGGTTGTTATAGCTGTTGACCGGGCAGGAATTACAGGTGAAGATGGTCCAACTCATCAAGGAATATTCGATCTAATTTACTTAAGACATATACCAAATTTAGTTCTGATGGCTCCTAAAGATGGAGGAGAGTTAGAAGATATGCTTGAATTTGCAATTGAGTTGGAGAGACCAGTCGCACTTAGATATCCAAAGGATAGAATTCCGGTTTCTAATCTGCAATTTTCAAATTCTAAATTAGAATTAGGTAAAGCTGAAGTCCTAAAAGAAGGTAAAGATATTGCTATCATCTCTGTAGGAAGTATGGTTATCCCATCTTTAGAGGCTTCTTTTATATTGGAGAGAGAAGGAATCTCTTCAGAAGTCTTAAACGCAAGGTTTATTAAGCCTTTAGATGTCAATCTATTCAAAGAGATAGCTAAAGACAAAAGATTTATATTTACAGTTGAAGAGGGTATATTAGAGGGAGGTTTTGGATCAGCAGTCCAAGAAGTTTTAGAGAAAAGAGTATATAGAATTGGCCTGCCTTCTGAATTTATCTCCCATGGAAGTCGAAAGATTCTATTAAAGGACTACAGCTTAACTGCTGAGGGGATTGCTAAAAAGATACTGAAGGAATGCCAAAGATAATCATTGAGAAAGATCGTTGTAAAGGTTGTTTTCTTTGTATATCCTTCTGCCCGAAGAAAGTTATTCAACTGTGTCGAGATTTAAATAAGAAGGGATTCCATTTTGCAGAATACAAGGGTGTAGGATGTATTGGTTGTTTATCTTGTGCAATAATCTGTCCAGATGTATGCATTGAAGTGTATAAGTAACCATTTTTGGGTTATAGGGTTATAGCGTTTTTTAATTTTCTTTGCGATCTTTCTGAAAATCATTGAAATCAAATTTAGATAAACGAAGTATGAATAAGATACTTTTGACCGGAAACGAAGCGATCGCAGAAGGAGCTATTCTGGCAGGATGCAGATTTTATGCTGGATATCCTATCACACCCCAGAATGAGATATGTAGTTATATGGCAGAGAGGATGCCTGAGGTAAAGGGTGTATTTATTCAGGCAGAATCAGAGATTTCAGCTATAAATATGGTCTTAGGAGCAGCAGCAGTGGGAGTAAGAGCGATGACATCATCCTCTTCTCCGGGAATGAGTTTGAAACAAGAAGGTATCTCTTATTTGGCAGGATGTCAGTTGCCAGCTGTAATTGTAAATATTATGCGCGGAGGCCCGGGTTTAGGAAATATTGCACCTTCTCAATCAGATTATTTTCAGGCAACCAAAGGTGGAGGTCATGGTGATTATCGTTGTATAGTTTTAGCACCTTCAACTGTACAAGAAGCCTTTGATTTTACTCATTTAGGATTCTATTTAGCTGATAAATACAGAAATCCTACAATTATCTTAGGAGATGGTATGTTAGGACAGATGGCTGAACCTTTGACCATAGATACAGATTCTGAAAGGATTAAACAGTCCAAAAAATTATGGGCATTGACAGGCTGTAAAGAGAGAGAGCCAAATCTGATAAGGTCCCTTTATATAGCTGAAGAAAGATTGGAGGAGCTCAATTTGATTTTACAGGAAAAATATGGAGAGATTAAAGAAAGAGAAGAATGTCTTGAAGAATACTTCTGTGATGATGTAGAGATTATTTTAGTCTCTTATGGTACGATGGCAAGAATCTGTAGATCTGTAGTAAAGAGATTAAGAGGAGAAGAAAAAAAAATCGGTTTGATTCGGCCTATAACTCTATGGCCTTTCCCAGAGATAAAGATTAAAGAGATCTTGGTGAGATTAAAGAGATTAAAGTATCTTTTGGTAGTTGAGATGTCTTATGGTCAGATGTATGAAGATGTAAGATTGACAGTCGATGGTAGAATTCCAGTGGAATTTTTGGGAAGGGCTGGCGGAGGAATACCTAATGAAGAAGAGATTATAGATAGAGTTAAGAAGTTAGGTAAGTTAGGAAGTTAGGTAAGTTAGGTGAGTTAGGAAGTTAGGCGAGTTAGGCGAGTTAGGGAGTTACTTGAATAACTTGACTAACTTGAATAACTCTCTAACTTGAAATAGGTAAGTTAGGAAGTATGAAGAAGATATTTTCTCATCCTAAGTCACTACGTAAGGTTTTAACTCATTACTGTCCAGGTTGTGGGCATGGTATAGTCCATAGGTTGATCTGTGAAGTAATCGATGAATTGGAGATTAGAGAAAGAACTGTTGGGATTTGCCCCGTGGGTTGTTCAGTTATTGCCTATGATTACTTTAACTTTGATTGTTGTGAGGCAGCCCATGGAAGGGCTTTAGCAGTAGCAACTGGAATAAAGAGGTGTAGGCCTGATTTAGCCGTCTTTACTTATCAAGGAGATGGAGATTTAGCTGCCATTGGAACGAGTGAGACTATACATTGCGCAAATAGAGGAGAGAATTTGACAGTTATCTTTGTCAACAATGCAGTCTATGGAATGACTGGAGGTCAGATGGCACCAACTACTCTCTTAGGCCAAAAGACTCTAACTACTCCTTACGGAAGAAATAAGAATTTTGAGGGTTATCCCTTAAAGGTCTCAGAATTACTTTCTGGACTGACAGGGGCAAGATACATAGAGAG
>DDKR01000007.1 GCA_002340085.1 Candidatus Omnitrophica bacterium UBA2593 | reverse complement strand
ATGAAAGACTTGAAGCTGCTGGAAGAACTCACCAAGAAGCAATAGATCTAACTGAAGAGGCAATAGAATTAAACTGGAAAAAATTTGGCTTGGTTAGAGAATGGGTTAATCACCTCCTCGGTTTCTGTCGACAGATAGCATATTGGTTTATTGATAGAAAATACCCTCTATCAAAATATAAGTTAGATGAGAATACCAGGCCAGGTTGTCTCAGTGCAGTAATAAAGGATCAGCTTGAGAAGATTAAAAAGACGAAGTGGTCATACGGGTCATCAAAAGGAAAGCCAGTAATAAATGAGTTTGATGCTGAGTTAATTTCCATAAAAGATCCTCAACTGGGAGTAGAATACCTGGTTGTAGATATGAGTAAATCTTCTCGGAGAGATTACGCTATTAGAACTGAAGAAAGAACTAAGAGATTGATTTCTAAGGGATTAAAAGTATTTAAGAACCATCGCACTCCTTGTCCTTTCTGCAGAAGTTTATCTAAACAGATACTATTTACAGTAGAAATTGAAGGAACTCCATACTATGTAGTAGCAAATATCAATCCTTGGGCAGAAGATGGTCTTCTCTTGGTAAGTAAAGATCCTCATCCGCAGATCTTAACCCAAGACCGTCTAAGACATCTCTTGATATTCTCAAAAGCAATAGGCAAAGATTGGGATATGATCTTTAATACCATTGGTGCAAGTGTCTTTCACTTCCATGTCCAATTTATAAGAGAAAAAATGCCTATTTGGAAGAACATTAAAAAAGGAAAGTGGGATAAATGGCCTACTGCTCTGACTTCAGAAATAGTAGAAGGCGAGAATTTAAATTCTGCGGTAGAAAAAGTTTGGAATTACTTAAGCGAATTGGAAAGATCAAACACATTCTATGGCCTTGATATTGTATATGATGATCAATTTAGGGTAATTGTCCACTGTATCTCTAATCCAAAGGCACTTGTAGATGAATTCGGGACAATAGGTACAAATATAATGTCTGGCCACTTAAGTATTTATGATCCTAAAAAAATAGAATCCCTTAGAACAGGTGATTCTATAGCTGAAGTATTAAGAGCAGCTTCAGATAAATACCAGAAGTTAAGGATGCAAGAAGGATTGAAATATGTTTGTTCACCCCTTGCACCTCCAAAGAAGAAATCTAAAGATTTTAAGAGAGACACACCTAAACTTACTCTTGACCACGAGAGACACACCAGGCCTGCCATAAGAAGATATTTTGAAGAAGGTCGGGCTTTTGCCATAGAGAATTTAACAGAGAAAGATTTAAATGATTTCTTCTTTGGTTCAGAAAAAGATATAGCTGAACGCTTCTTTGAGGCAATCGAGACAAAGGATCTTAGTAGTGAAAAGATAAAGGAGATAAAGACGGCTTTAGGAGAACACCTTAAAAAGCAAGAATTAAGAAATCGTCTTAAAGGCAGTTTTGAAGTCCTCCAGGGGATTGTAGAAAAGAGCATTACTTTAAGGGAGAGAAGATTCGTCGTCATCTTAGAAGATGAAGATAAACCTACCCTCATCTATAAACTCGATGAAGACGAAAATCCAGCAATTTTATTCTCTCACGCAGGTAGGAATAGTATTTACCTTGGACTAAACACATTAGAGTATGTAAGGAACTCTGTAACAAGTCTTGTCAATCTGAAAGCCTTACTTCACCATGAAGATAACGACTTACTTTTAGGGTTTCATTCTCCACCTCAAGGAAAGACCCTTAGACTTATAGATTCTCTTCTTGATGAGATCATCTTATATCACCAATATCGCCAGAGCCTTTTAGAAGGTAAACCGGTGAGACCTGAGAATCGTGGGGAGCAGAAGGTTTTAGAGATAACTGTTAGGATTTTGAATCAAATGGGTTATCTTCTCTTTGAAAAAAGTTATGTATCTATGCGGCCTTTACCACGCCGAGAAGGAAAATCTTTACTCTACTATAAGGGAGTAAGCTTTCAGGCTCTTGAGCCATATCCAGGAGCGAGCGAAAGAGTAGAGATACTGATTTTACCTTCAGATCCTAAAAAATACGAGCGTGATTTCTGCGGGATTTTAAAAGCTTTTAGTGAGGTGATTGAATTAGAAGATTTTGAGGAATCTGGTTCTCTAATTTACATCTCTGATGGAGGTCAAAAGACACGACTTTTGGGAATAACACTGCAGAGAATCTATCAGGGTTTATTTAAGATCATAAATCAGACTCCTTATTCTTTGAATTATATTAACCTTCAGTGTCTCTTAGTCCAATTCCCTAATTTAGGCAAAAGATTTGTCTTTATTGGAGCATCGGATAATATGATCTGTCCAGGGGAAATTAAGGTAGGCCCTCATTCTTTAGATAATCTTCCAGAAGATGCAGATGTAGTCTTCTTTGGTATGCCCACTAAATTACCTCTACCTAAGGATGAAGATGGGATTGAAAAATTAATGAATGAAGTTAAAGATATGTCTAGAAAAATTTCAGAACAACTTGAGGAAGGTAAGGAAAAATTCGAGATCGATAATAATCAACTCACAAAATTACGTTCAAAAGGAGGTATTTATTCTCAAATTGCTGATACCATCTGTAGCGAAAGACTCCATGAATTAGGTTTAATTGCCTTTAATCCTGAAACAGGAGAACTTATTGGTTTTAAAGAGAAGGGTTATCCAAGTGAGATAACCTCTATGGCTATCAAAGGAGGAGGTACACTTATCAAAAATGCTTTTTATATTGCTCTCTCTAAATCTGCTTTAAAGAGGATATGGGAAGATTTAAAAGGACCTTGTAATTCAGATCAAACTCCAATCATTGAGAAACACCTTTTAGTTCTCTTCTCTACTTTGGGCGAAGGCCAATTTGTTACTGAAGAGGATATAGATAACGCTATAAAAGCAATGAAAGGAATGGAAAGAGCAGGAGGAAAGGAAGATAAAGAAGAAGCCAAGAGACAAAAGGCTCTTATAAGTCAATTCTTACCTTTGGATTGGGATAAGATCAAATCACCCGAAGATCTTCGGCAGATCTATAATATCGTTCAAGGATGGAAGAAAGATTTAAAATTCTATGTTGCAGATTTAGGGAAAGAGAGCGTTTGGTTTGATGTAGGCACACCCCGTTCCTTCTTAGAATTTGCTAATTGGGTTGCCTTCACTGAACAAGGAAGAGAATACTTTGGATTACCTTCTTTGGAAGAGAGATTTGTTGATTCTCATTTTGATCCTAAAGCAGTGGAGTTTGAAGATCCTAATGATGTATTCCTTTACAATGTAACTATTGAAACTACTGAGGGTGGTAAAGTACTTATTGGAAAGCATGTAATACTATCTAATTGCAGAATTAAGGTTGAGAAGGGAACTCTTAAGATAGGTTGGGGTTGGGAAGAATTTGCTCCTAAGTTAGATTTTCCAGTTAATGTATACATCGAGGAGTCTGAGTTAATCTTAGAAGACTATTCAGAAGTAGAAATTAAAACAGAGCTCGCTCGTATAGGAGGAATAAGTCTCAGTGGTTCTATTGTCTATGGCTGGATACCCGAAGATGATAAAGTTATGGAAGAGTTTTACAGATTACCTCCTAATCAAGTAGTCGTATTATTGAGAAGTGAGGGAAAAATTGTTGGAGTAAATTGGTCTATCGCCGAAGACCCAAAGGAACTTTCGAAAGGAAAAATTTCCGGTCTAACTTTTGAAGAGTGGCGAGATAAAGTAGATATAAGAGGTATCCACGAGATGTTTATCAGGCTTTATGGCAGAATAAATGAGAGGAAGAAAGGAATAGAAATTTGTAATCGTGAGGAGGTATTAAGATATTATCCTGAGGAAAAACTTGAACACGTCAAAGATATCTTAAAAAAAGGTTTTGAATTATTTGAGTTAGAGAGGAGAGTGGTTTGGTATATTCTTGAACGCCGACCTGAATTAAAAGAGCCTTTGAATATTGAGGAGATTATTAATCTTTGTGATCCTGAATTATTTGATTGGTTTGTAAAATTCTTTTTGGATACGCTTCTTCCTCGGTACAAAGAAAAAGAAGACCTTTCCAGTTTAAGGTTAATCCATGAGGCAATCCTTGCTTATAGTCTTTTAATCGAATACCTCTTTGATAAGTCTAAAGATATTTTTAAGCCCCTTTATGCAGTTATAGAAAACCCCATAGATGTAGATTTTGAGAAGTACCCAAAAGCAGATTGTACTACAATCATAGCTTTGGGAGAAGAGGCAAAGATTGCCAAAGCCATCGAGGGACTTGTAGAGGAATTTGAAGGAAAGGAAACTCTGCGTACAATTATCGAAGCAAGATTTCCAGAGAAAGAGATTTCATTTTATTTGTGTTTTTATCGCATACATGCAGTTTCTACAGATAAGAGATTTGAAGAGGGAATAATTAAAGAGATGCGAAACACAATGAAAGAGGAAAAGCAGGAAGAGATAAGAACAGCTCCCACTGTAGAGTTTAGGAGGCATTCTATTCCCACTGATAGATTACTTGAAGTATCCGTTGCAGAATCACTCATCTATGAGATTGCTTGTGAATATGGTGTTCCTAAGCCATTTATTAATTTTATGTTGTGTTTACGTCCATGGCCAAAGGATATTGAAGGCGGAGTAGTAGGTTTTGAGAATCTTGAGCGGATAAAGCGTCGAGCTGAAGAAATCTATTTAGCATATTGCTTGAGTGAAGAGCTTAAGAAACAGCCTGAATTTAGAGAGGTATTTTTGGTTTATACCGCATATCGCCAGAAAGAGCTGAAAATTTCTGAGATCATATTGATGAAGAAATTGGTGGGGGAAGAAAAATGTGCTTATGGTATGGAGCAGATATTTAAATCTATCTTGGAACAGTTACCTGAACACCGACCAATACCATTTAGTCAATGTGTATATGCGTCCCTCGAAGTAATAGATACTTCCGAGAAAGAAGCTTTACAGAAAGTAGCTGAAGAAGCAGGTTTAGCTGATATGTGTGTAGCTTTAAGTGTCTTTGTAGATAAAGACACTGAGATGGCTTATGATGAGGACTTGCTCGTCAAACGCTGTTGTCAAGCGTATCCTCAGGCTGCAATATTTACCTTAGTAGAACCTGTCCTTGAGGGAGAGTTACCACAAATAAAGCAAATTTTAACGAGTAGTCCTGTAAGAGAAGTTACTAAAAAGTTATTATATAGAGATTGGTTAGCAGATTCTATTTTTTCTTCTAAGATGATTCAGAATACAGGGTTTTCTTTTAATCTTCTTAAACCAGAATTATATGATTTCGGTGGTTATGCTTCTTTGGAATTAAAGAGATCTTCTAATAACGACTTTCCTCTCTATGTTCATTGGTTAGGAGGAGAAATTCAGACAGATATGACTGGTGAGACTCAACGCAGATTCGAGGTCGAAATTAGCAATGACAAAGTAGAGGTTAAAACTCTGGGAGGCTCAGATAAAGAAAAAGAGAAGATCAAGACAATATTTGACTATGGTAGAGAAAAGCACCAACACCAGCTTGCGAAATTGAAAGAATCCTTCATAGTGATTATAGATGGCACCTTAGATGTAGCTGCTAAAACTGATTCTACTGCCCAGACAGTTAGAATCCACCCCAAAGTCTTAAGAGGCCCACCTGAACTTTTACAGATGGTTGGTTTTGACGAACTAAATCACCTACTTAACCCTCAGATTGAATCAAGTGATATCCATAGACAATTAGTCTCATACTTAAAGGAATTTCCTCTTCTTAAGACTGCTCTTATTAAGCTTATCTCCACTGACCCCAGTTTTACCCCTAAAGAAGTATTGAAGGAATTGTTACCTAAGTTAAATATTCTCTTTGCTACTTTTGAGATGCCATTTTCTCAACGCGGAGGTTTAGCAGATGTAGCAGACGGCTTAACCAAAGAACTAAGCCGTCTTGGTCAAAAAGTATCTGTAACACATCCAGGTTACGAATCTTTAAATAGAGAAGAGTTAGGAATTCAAAATACAGGTGAAAGAGTCTCTATTCTACTGGGAGATAAAGAGATTACTTTAAATATTTCTCAGACACAGTTAGGAGAAATAAAAGTTGATTTTCTTGGGTCTGATCAGGGTGTTAAGTATTTAAGACAGATCTACCCCCGAGATCTTCAAAGAGCCTTTGAAGATGCAATAGTCTTCTCTCGTGGGGTATTAGAGATGTTAAAGGTACAGAAGAGACCTGTAGATATCATTCATTGTAATGATTGGCAGACTGCTCTTATTCCTGTTTATCTAAAGACTATCTATAAAGATGAGCCTTTTTTCAAGAACACTAAGACAGTTCTTCTGATCCACAATTTAGGATATCAGGGCTTATTTCCTTTGGAGTGGTTCCCTCTAATTGGTATCCCTGAACAGGATATTAGTTGGGATAAGTTGACTTTTGATACTCAATTATGTCTATTGAAAGCAGGTATCTATTATGCTGATAGAATTTGTACTGTAAGTCCCAGTTATGCTAGAGAGATTCTTAATAATGAGGGAGAATTGGGGTTTGGTTTGAGTCCTGATCTTCAAAAAGGAAAAGAAGATTTTAATGGGATTCTGAATGGTATTGATCTTGACAGGTGGAATCCCGCCACAGACAAAGAGTTAAAGTCTCGTAAGAGTACTTATAGCATATCTGAAGTAGTTAAAGGTAAAGAGCTAAATAAACAACTCCTCCAAGAAGAATTTGGTCTAACAGTCTCTCCAGATGCACCTTTGATAGCGATGATTGCACGGGTGGTCTGGCAGAAAGGCATAGACTATTTAGTTGAGCATTTAGCCAACCTATTAGAAAACAATCCTACTTTACAATTTATCTTTGTTGGACAGGCAGAAGAAGGAGATGATTACTATTGGTGTGTCTTGGAACTTCAAAAGATTAAAGAGCAATTTCCCGACCGCGTAGGAATTAAGATTTTAGATCCAAAAGTTTCCTTTGATGAAGGATTGTCTCGCAGAATCTATGCAGGTAGCGATTTCAATTTACAGATACCCAGATATGAACCCTGTGGCTTAGATCACCTAAAAGCCATGGGTTATGGTGTGGTTCCAATTGTAATAATGACAGGTGGATTAAAGGATACGGTCCGTGGTTATGATGAAAAGACAGGAGAAGGAAATGGTTTTATCTTCGAAGAATATAGTGACTTGCCTAAAACCATAAATCATGCCTTACGATATTATGAGGATAAAAAGAAATGGCAGAAGTTAGTAGAGAAGAATATGTCTTTATCTACAAATTTTTCCTGGGGAAAGCCCAGCTCCCAATACTTCGGATTATATCTATCCATGTGTAGGCAATCTAGTAATTCTTCGATCTCGAACTTAACTATACCCACAAGGATCATCTTACCTGTTATTTTAATCTGGCTACTCGTTCTATTCCCTATGTCCAGATACAGAATTTATAGATTTATCATGGATATAACTCGGCCGCTGTGGGAATCTTTAGAGAAGATTTGGCTTACCTTCTGTGGTTGGCGGGGACCAACTCTCACTATCGCAGCGGCTGTTTATTATGGAGGATTTTTATTTTTGGTCTCGAAGAAAACGCTTTCATTATCCTCTCTTAGATTTAAAAGTTTGACATTTATTGTCGTAGTTACATCGATCTTTTGCCTCGGCTCAAACTCCTTGCTTTACCTCTCCGTGGCTGGTTGGGGTTGGGAAGTAATTGGATTAGCCGAGGTTGGTTCGATACTTACTTATTTTATCGCTTGCACCGGAATAAAGGGAGAAAATAGGGATGGCTCTTCTTTAATTAGTAATGTTGCTGATGCATTGGTTGATGCATTGATTAATACATTCACGGAGATCCCAAAAAAAGAAGCTTGTTGGGAATCTTCTACTAGAAAAATAACTATTCCTGAGCAGATCTGTAAGGATTATGGGTTGGAGTCTGGAGATAAACTTTATATAGCTAGATTTCTACTGAAGGGAGTTCTTATTTTGTTTGAGGACATAGAGAGATATCAAGAGATCTTGGATAGATTACCAGAGGAAGAATTTCGAGTCTTGAATCCTTATATGAGAGGACTAAGACTCCAAAAAAGAAATCGTCTAACAATTCCTGAACATATGAAGAGATTTCTTTCTAAAGGACTATTTTTTGTAGATGTAAATGAATGGAATGAAAAGATAGTCACTACGATTATAAAGACCAAGGAACAATTCCCTCAGATTAAAGTATGGGTTTTAAAAGGAGATATACCAACGCAGATGAAGATCATTGTATTTAGACAGAATAATGAGTTTAAGTTAGAAGCTTATGATGGAAAAAAAGTAAAAGTAGGAACTTTATCGTTCGGATTGAGAGACAATAGAAGGGTAGTAATAGAAGGTCCAATCGTTTTCAAAGGTAATCAAGAGCAGTACAAATTAAAAGGTATGGGCTCTGCGCTCTATTACAGTCTAATTGAGATCCTTATCTCTTTAAATATCTTAACCGAAGATTTACCTGAGAATGAAGAGATAATTATGATAGGTTCTGTCGTTTCTGAAGAGGCATGGGAATTCTTTAAAAAAATTGGACCAGCTCCTCATACTAAAGGAGATCTACTTAAATTCTATCAACAGCAGGCATTGTTACAAGCATCGTTGAGTATAAAATATCAATTTGGAAGATGGCATAAAAGATATCCAAAGGAAGACATCTTTTCTCAGATCGCTCATTTGAAAGAAGATTATATCCAGATGAAAGGAGTTTTAGAGAGAAGACGAATTGCTATTCCTGATTCCTTCTGGACAAAGCTCTTTCGCCAAACGATACTTAGGGTCGCTCCTTTAGATTTGGATAAAGCAGTAGATGATCTTATTTGTTGGTTAGATAGTTCTTCAGCACAAAATTTAACCAATTCAGAAAAAATAAATAAGATTAATGGATTAGCTCAAGACTTAGCACCTTTTGAAAGATTACTATTTTATGCTGCATATCATCCTCTTGAAGAAAAAAGTAAGTCGGGTGAGATAAAGATAGGTAATGGTATAGTTGCTTTGATCGGAGAGGAAGAAGATGGATTTTATGAAGAGACTACAAAAGAAGAAATAGCCTATGGAAAACATATCGAAGATAACAATGATAGCTGTGAAGTTATCTTAGAATTTCGTACTATAGCTCAATACAGAAGAGACCTCACCAAAGGAATACCTAGTTACGCTACCTATATCCTACACTATTGGCTTTTGATTCTCAGACTAAAGTTTGGGTATAAAGAATTTATTATTCCTTATAGACAATTAAATAGTGGAGTATGGTTTAAAGAGAGAGGTATTCCAGAGGTACAGCAAGCCTCTTTTGGGCGTAGTTTAGCATTCTATATTAAAAAAGGAGGATTTGAACTAGGGTATTCTATAGGAGAGGATGAAAAGAGACAGCAGATGCTTAGGCAGTTGAGAGAAGGAAAGATATCTAAATTAGGTATTAGTGACTGTAGATTTTTACTCCGAGATGGAATCCTTATTCGAGATTTAAGGATTGAGGAGTCTGGGTACTGGCAAGAGATTTCAGAGATACCCATAACATCTACAGGAAAAAAGGATACCTTTAAATCTACCTCTAGTCCAACTGAATACAGTTATCCTTTTCTCTATTCAGGCTACATTCCTGCTTTAGTAGTTTTAGTTTTGAGTAACAGCTCACCAGTTACTACCCATAGTTCAGCTAAGCCAAAGAAAGGGGTTGGTCAAGAAGCTATAGAAAAAGAAATAATTAAGATCCAGCAGAAAGGAATAGAGAATTGGGGTAGAAAGATTGATCAAGAGACCAATTGGATAAGAATGGTGTTAAATTACTACTCTAAACATAAACCTGAGAAACTACAGACTAAGACTATTGAAATCAGAGCATGCCCTCTAAAGACCTTTGCTGGAGTAAGTTTCCTTCAAGATAATAACCTCTATGTCCTTATTGATGAAAAAATTATCTCCTTTGAAAAAGCTCTTACCTTAGTCTATGTGTTAAATCAAGGAGATCCTTCTGAAAATACCAAAGCAGAAAGAGAGTTTAAGGTTTATCTTGCCACAAAGATAACTCTCTGGCCAGATTTAGAGATTATGTTGGATCATCGAGACAAGTATGCGCGCCAAGCAGCAATCCAGACCATCTTTGAAGAAGCCAAAGGAGAAGGCCTTGCTACTTCACCATTAGGAGGTTCCTTAAAAATACTGTTTAAGAGTCTTATAGAAAGACTGTCTGTTTGCATAAGTGTAATTATATTTTCCTTTTTTCTGGATAATCCTCCTATCTGTGATAAAACGGCTTTGGCTGCTTCCGTAGGTGATGAGTGTAAAGGCCAGGGAGAGCAAGAAGAGAAGTCATCTGTAGTTTATCTTGGGTATGAAGAGTTTGGTAGTTTGGAAGGTTTTTTACCAAAAGAGATCTCTGATACTTACATAGTTAAAGAGAAAGAAAATCTGTTTATAATTGCTCAAAGATATAAAGTTTCAGTTCAAAGTTTAATGCGTATAAACGGAATCTCCAATCCCTACAAGGTACTTAAAGGTCAAAGTATAAAGATCCCTTTTGTCTTTCGAGTTGAGCCAGTAATAGGAGATTACTATATAGTGATTGTGAGAAGAGAAAATACCTTGATATTTAAAGTTAATGGTACTTTATATGGAGTTCCTATAGTTACAGGTAGGAAAGGGAGAGAAACGCCCTGTAGAATCTATACAGTAAAACGGATTATTTGGAATCCTTCTTTCTGGCAAAATCCAGCGACTGGCAAAAGATACCCTTCCGGACACAAAAAATATCCTTACCGGAAAGATACAATGTACATTGATCTTGGCTCTCCCTATGCAATTCATACTTCTAAGGAGGAGAAAACATTTGAATTGAAAAGCCCCCAAAGATTTCTTAGTAGAGGTTGTATCCGCGTTCCTCTGAAGGTCATGGAGTTTTTAGCTGAAGGCTTAAAAGAGGGAGATAAAGTTATAGTTATAGAAGAAGGAGATTTGTTGCTTTTTCTATCTACTACTCCAACTGTTGATCTGTTAGGTTTAAGAATGATGAGAGCCCATACAGAATCAACGGCGAAAAAGACGTCCCATTGCCATCATGTCAAATTTTATTTTGGCTTTAGCTTGCTTTTGTTTGTATTATCTTTTACGGCTGATGGGGGGTCTAGGGTAGCCGGGGCTGTTTTTATTTTCATCTCCGCAGAGAAATTGGATTATTCAAATTGTAACAAAGTTAGGTTGGTAGTGGTTGAATGGAAAGTAGATAGAATTATTACCTCTGCTGCTAAAAAGACTTATTCTTCGGCCCTTATAACTATACAAGAAGACTCATCATTTTGGGAAAAGGTAACAAAAGACTTTAAAGAAGAGGAAGTTTTAAAGATTCTTTCTCAGAAAGGAATAGAACATAATGATCGGCAAACAAACCAAGCTCTTTTTGAGCTTTTGAAGAAGAGAATCGAAAAAGAATCAGAAGAAGCAATACATTATTTAAGGAAAGTAGTTGATAAGATCTTGAGAGAATATTTGGGGTATAAGATTGTTCTTCCTTTAAGAGGCACTTGTTGGCTCTACTATGCATTAACATTAAGAACAATAAAGGAAGTCCATAACTTAGATTTCGAAGTTATTCCTGTTGATATAAATAGAAAGATAATGTTAAATGAGAGTAAAGAAAGAGTTATTAGGTATCTTTCTGGGAAAGGCCTTAGTGTAGAAAAGATCTTAGGAGAGAAAATACCGGTAGTCATCATCGATACTGGCTTTTACGGCACTATCAATACATATACTTTACTTTCTTGTTGTAATAACCGAGAGATGAAACAAGAGCTCTATGATATATTGAGAAGTGAACTGAAAGATTCCTCATCCCCAGTAACCATATCCCGGTCTATAGGGTCAGCTTTTAGTAGACTACTAAAGTGCATAAGGAGAGTTATTCCATTTATCACTTTATTCTTTATTTTTCCTTCTTCTGTCTTTGCCGTAGAAAGAGGTGATATCACGATCAGAAAGAATATACTTTTTGACTTGCTTACTAAGACCGTACCTATCTTTGATCTTCAGTTGCCAGTAGTATTAGTGGTTTTAGTCGGTTTAGTTGTCATGGTAGGAATTATTATTTTAAGGGGGTATATAAGGAGAGAGACTCAACTTGAGATTCTTCCTATAGATGTGGGA
Source organism: Candidatus Omnitrophica bacterium UBA2593 (assembly GCA_002340085.1). Taxonomy (GTDB): domain Bacteria; phylum Omnitrophota; class Gorgyraeia; order Gygaellales; family UBA2593; genus UBA2593. The sequence continues at coordinate 12,105 of DDKR01000007.1, read as the reverse complement.
CGGGAAGCTTCAGGAGATGGTCGGCAGATATTGACTCGTGAGAAAGGGGAAGAGATAACTTGTAATTTATTATTAGACTCAGAAAGCTGGCGTGATTTATGCAAGGGGATAATAGATGTAGTTTGGCTTCACATGTTTAATGATATGTATGGAGAGAAGATTGTCGATCTTCTTCTAACAGAAATTGGTAAGAAGATAAAAGAGTTGATAGAGGGTAAATACAAAAGTCTTATTTATTATTACTTGACTGGTGATGAGTTTGGACTGACCTTTAAGTTTGAACAGGGATGGATAGAGAGACTATTAAATATAAAGAAGAAACGACTTTTTAAGGAAATAATGGAGGAATTATCTCAAAATCTGAGAGAGTTTAGGAGGGGTGTAGGTTGTCTTATAAATCCTTCTGGAGACGAAATAGAAGCCTTAAAAGAATTATCAGTATCAGAAGATCCATTAGTATCAGAAGTCTGTAAACACGGTAAATTTAGTTTATTTTTATTTAGGGTTGACCCAGGGAAGACTCCTGAAGATGTTTTAAAAGATATCTTTCAAAAGGCAAAAATTTATACTTCTCTTTCTGATGAAGGATTATTGGATGGAGGGTATTTCTTGATACCACTAGTAACACTTAGTGTAGTTCCTGTCAAAAAAGCGATTAGAAAAGTAGTGAGAATTTCTGACCAGATATCCCCTGAAGATTTATATCAGATTTTATATCAGTTATATCGGATTTTATATCGGATAGTAATGAGAAGGGTTCAAGACTCATTGGGATGGGCCAAAAAAAGACGGATGGGGGTAAAAGTAGGTTTGGTGCCTCTTCATAAACATACCGGAGCAAGTATCATAAGGAAGGATGTGGATGATAATCTAAAGACTAAACTTACCCAAGGAATTAATCTCCAAGAAATTCCTTTGGTTTCTTCTTTGAAAGACACTATCCTTGGCTCAAGACAAGGGATGTTAATTCGCATTGACCCTGCTTATACAGGAGGACCTTTAAAAGCTCTCGGAGATAAATACCTAGACCTGAAAGTTCAAGATAATCACCTTGACTGTTTCAGATTTAAAGCTGTGAATGGAGTTAGCTATAGGGCAGGCAATCAAGCGATCAGAGGTTTATATCATTTCATTGAAGAGTTTCTGCCTGAAGGGTGGAAAAAAAGATGTTTTATAGCGCGTGCTCCTCCAGATACCTTTTACCTTTACTTTGATATTTCTGAAGATACTTTTGAAAAAAAGCCCCCTCCGATAGAAGAAATCAAGTCTCTCTTAGATTACCTTCAGAACAACTTCAATAAGATCTTCCTTATAGAAGTTAAGCTCACTGCTTCTATAGCTACTACAGAAGATGTTAAAGGTATCGGAGATAATAAATCGGTTGATAATCTTTTTGTCTCTCTTCTTAATCTAACAGAAAAATTAAATGTAGTCAGGAAGGATTTAACCAAAGAAGGAGGCATTTTAACAGGTGGAGGTAATCTCATTAAACTTTATGATTCGGAAAAGAGTAAGGCGATAGATCAAGAATTTGCTTCCATCTTGGAGGAGAAGGCTAAGGAAGCTGCACGCGACTTGCTTGCGAAGTTGACTGCTTCAAAAAGAATGAGAGAGAAATTCACTCGCTTAAACCCTCAATTGGTTCTTGTAAAGGCTCGAAAGGGCAAAAGAGCTATGGTGACAGTTATCTTAGGAGTAGTAGTTTTTGTTGTAATTGGAGTTATACTGGTAGCTCTAAACCTCCTGAGCCTGACCTCTACCTGTGCCTCCATTGCAACATTAATAAGCGGACAGAGTAAGGTGGTATGGTTTAAACCAGCCATAGCCTTCTTTGATAAGAAAGCATCAGGTGTAGGTAGTAGCTCACTGATGAGGGAAATAAGATCAGCTGAAAGAGAATTATTACGGATAATAAGATATATACGTTTTATGCTCCATGAAATAATTCCCTCTTATCTTCCTCTACGTGACGCTTTATCGGGTTTAAATTTAGCAGATATAGAGACACAGAGAAAAAGACTCTCTGAGCTTATTGATAAATTAGGAGAGATGGTAAGGAGATGGTATTATTTTAGACCTTCTTCTGATGAAGAGATCAACAAATTAACTGAGGAATATTTATCCGTCTTAAAAGAGATGGAAGAAGCAATTAATAATAAATGTTGGCATAGTCTTTTTGAAGATGAAAAAGGAGAAGACGAAAAGAGAAGTGAAGCAAAAGAAAAATATCTAAAATTAAAGGGAATATTTTATACCTTTTATAACCTTATTAGAAGAATAAATATTGTAGAGAATAAAGAGTTGGTAGAGATTGGAAAACTTCTTGAGATTAATGCCAGAGGCATACTAATAGATCCTTATTGTAGGAAAGTAGGGAATAAGAAAGTACAACTTGAGATAGATGTAGGCAAAGACTTAAAAGTTATGGCAAATAGATGGATGATTATTTTGGTTATTAGTAATCTTATTAGAAACGCTGGAGAGGCAGTACCTGATGGGGGTGAAATTTCAATAGAAGCAAAGAAAGAGGACAATAGTATTGTGGTTAAGGTGAGTAATACTGGTAAGATATCAGAGTATCTCTTAGAAAGAGAATCTGGTATCCAAAGGATATTTCTAATAGGTGAATCCACGAAGAAAGAAACCAAGGATAAAATCAGAGGCCAAGGTGGAGCAATTATTTATGATTTTATCACTGCCCACGGAGGAAGTGTAAAGGCTGAAAATCAAAACGAAAAGGCTGTAGTTACTGTTAGACTACCCTTTGATACGAATAAAGGAAAAGGGTTTGCAGCAGTTATAGTATTTGTACTACTCTGCCTCGGTTGCCTCGGTTGGTTTGATTGCTCTACCTTTTCGTGGCTGGTGGGAAGCTTGGGAGCAGCCGGGGTTGTACCTTTTATCACCTGCGGCGATAAGAATTTGTTCTTGAAGGGAATCGAGTCTTTAGAACGCAAGGTTGAGAGAAGTTACAGGTCTTCATCTCCAGTTAGTGAAGTTGAGTGGCCTAAGGTGACGGTTGAATGGGGGGAGCCTTTGGAGATTAAGATAGACTTTGGAGATAAATTCGTAGATAGAGAGGGGATAACTAAGCCTGTGATAGGAGGAAAGATAAAGTGGGATGATAAGGAATTTTCTTTACTTGATCAGACAGGAGAAAGAGGAAATTTAATGGTCTGGGATTTTATTAACTTAGGTTGGCCTCCTTTGAAGACTTACTATAGATGGGAAGACAATAAACTCTTTTTAAGAGTAGTCATTGAGCACTTCACATCTTTTATAGGAGTTAAAGTTGCACCAGGAAGAATATACGAGGGTGAAGTAGTCTCTATACCGTTAAAAGATGGCAAAAGGATGGAGATTAAGAGCTGTGGTTACTTTCTTAACCTTGTTGATGAGGAGATAAGTGGGCTTAATTGGCAGGAGTGGTTAGTCTTAGGAGGATTAATGGATATTATGGGGTATGAGACAGTCTACATCCAGAGGAAGGTATCTCAGTTAGCAGATTATATCCTCAAAGGCGAATCTAAGAAAGAAAAAATAATAAAAAGAACTTTTGAACGTTGGCAGGAGATGGTAAAGTTTGTGGTAGATAGAAAGATTTTATCTCGTGGTAGGATATATCCTGCTTTAGCTAGGGTTCTAATCGAGGTAGAAAAAAGGAGTGGAAAGAAGGGATGGGCTTTTAGAGCCATCGACTCTTTAGAAGAAGGATTACTGTTGTTTAAGATTAGAATGTGGGGATGGGTGGGAGGTAAAGAGGCAGAGGAGAGGTTGAATAAGATTTTTAAGGAAGCTAAAAAGGCTGATTCACAGACTTTAGACATACAAGAGATTATTACTGTCACAGAAGAAAGCATCAGAGTAGCTATTGAGAGATACCTTGAGGATTTATCCTGCAAGCTATTTAAACCGACGAATGCATGGGAACTACTTAGGTTAAAGTTATCTGGTTTAGGAGAAGAAGAGAGAAGGAAATTTACTTTTGCCTTGGAGGGGAAGGTTGATATTGGAGAAGGAGAAGAATTAAGATTTCATCAGATAGAAAAATTAGCCTGGGTTATTGCCGAGGAATTATTGCTTCGGAGGAAGCTCCATCCTGATTTGAGAAGAGAGATTTGGGGATTGATTGACAAATTAAGAAGAGAGAGGAAGAAAGAAATAAGTCGAAAGATAGAAAGCCGATTAGGATTTATGTATAACGGTAGATGGCATAATTTAGGCAGACCATTCACAATAGAGAAAGAACAGGAGAAGTTAATCGTTGTTGTAGAAGAGTTTAAGTTTGAGGTTGTCTTTAATGATGGTCAGAAATTAAATAGCATAGAATTGCGGTATCTAGGCTCAGTAGAAGGTAAGACTCCTGATAAACTGTGGAGTAGGCATATTGGTAAAGGAGTAGGTATAATTACTTGGTATTTTGATCATGAAGATAGAGCATGGATAAGAGAAGTATCAACTGCTCCTGATTTTCGCCTTTATCGAGTCGCTTATCTTCTTCTAAATCTCTTTTTTAAATATATAACTTCAAATTGTAGAAGAAAGATTGGGAATATCTATGTTGAAGAGGAGCGCATGAAGGAGGATAGAACGCATTTAGGAGAGGGATTGACTATAGTTGGGCGGTTTGGATTAACTCCTCAGATGAGTTATTCTGAATTGGAGGAATTTGTAAGAGGAAGTAAGACGATAACTGTGGGTCGAGGAGGTCGTTTTATGAGACATCCTTTTCTTAAAGTAGAAGGTAAGGATGGTAGGATAATTAAATTTCTTTTAAAGGCATCCTTTGGTTTGCCAATTACTTTGGAAGGAATATACCGGCTTTATCAAAATAAGAAAGAGCTAATGAAAGTAATTGCTGAAAGAAGAGTGATGTTCAGTGGTAGATATTCTTATGAGAATACAGAGGAAGGGTTGAAGAAAGAGATAGAGAAGCATTTGTCCAATCTTGAATTAATTCCTCGGCAGAGCCCTTCTGAAATACGGGTAAATTGGGAGGATGTGGTGGCGGATGATTTGAAGACCGCATTATTTCCAGCCGTTCAAAAAGCAATCAATAGCTTAATGAGTAAGTGGCGTGGTAGATGGGGGTGGATAATTCAGAATGTGGAGGTGGGAGGTGAGAAGGGTCTACATCTCCGTCCATGTGGACTACTTGCTAGGATTGGCGCAATTTACAATTTAGTGAAGTATTACTGCTTTACTATAGAGGGATTTATTTTAGTTCCGAAAGAGAGAAGGAGGATAAAGGTTATCGAAATCGCAGAAATTCAGTCTCTTTATTCTCCAAAGGGAACAGAATTAAAAGTGGAGATAAGAGGAAGACATGCGCGGATAGTATTTGCTATGGTGAAAGCGATAATTGAGAATAAGTATAGGTTATTAGGACAGCTGGTTGAGGCTATAAATAAAGAGGATTATAAAGAATTAGATAGATTAGTTACTTCCTATACTCCCAAGATCTCTTTAATCCCCTTCATTCATACTATTTTTACATTATTAAGACGTCTTGTTAAGGAAGAGACAGGTGCAGTTTCTTTGCAGAGTATTTTCCAGGGAGATAAGATTGGGAGTGAGATAGAGAGGAGGATAAATGCAGCTGGTTCCAATGATATAGAGAGAGTAACAAAAGGAAGAATCGCCAAATATACTGGGGAGTTATTTGAGAAGATGAACAGAGAAATAACCAAGCAAGAAATAGAAGAGAGTAGATTAGAGCCTGGTAAGTTAGGAGGAGAAAAAGAACACACCATGAAAGTAATAGAAGAGATGATAAAACATAAGGAACGTGCTCAGAAGGAGATGCAGGGGATAATAGGAGAAGGCAGAGAAGAAAAATTACGGTTAATTACTTTCCATCTAAACGTACTACGAGAGATAAAAGAAGAATTAGAATTAAGTAGAGAACCTTTTAAAGCCAGTTATCTATTAAGATTATGGACTAATCTGCCGCAGATTGAGAAAAAAGTAGAGAAAAAAGAAGCCTTACCGGCTCTCAGTAAGATTGCTAAAAAATATAAAGAATATTTAGATTTAAAGAGTAAGGCAACATTATCAGAAGATGAGAGGAAAAAATTAGAAACTTTAAAGGGTAATGAAGAGATTTGTGCTTTTGTCTATGAGCTGATAAGAAGATTAGAAGGAAAAGAGTCCAGTATTATAGAAGAACTTAAGAGAAAAAAGGAGGAGTTAAGAGATTTAGTTCTATTAGTAAAGGAGCCTGACCCCTTAGAGATGATTGAGATAATAGATCAGATTAGGCCTAAAGCGATCCTTTGGAATGTTGAAATATGGCAGGAGGTGCATTGGGCAGTAGTAATAGCAAAAGAAGCAGGAATTCCGGTTTTAGGTCAGTTATCTTTGATTGGAAAGGGGAAGAGAACATTTGAGATATTTAAGGATATAGAAGAACAAAGCTTGGTTGTGGTAGATGGTAAGAGAAAGGAAGTAGTAATCAATCCCACACCAATTACTCAAGAGAGGTATAAATTGCGACAATTAGAAAAAGAAGCTTTGGAAAAAGTTTATAGAATCCGGATGAAAATAGATGTTGAGCCCGAAACTCTTTCTAACACGAGGATTCTTGCGAGCATAAGTGCTGAACCTTCTCAAGGAGAGATAGAGGAGATAAATAAATCTACTCAAGGCATAGGCCTTTTTAGAACTGAGTTTTTATATAAAGATGTTTTACCCGATGAAGATAGATTAACTAAGGTATTCATCCAATTAGCTAACTCTATAAAAGGGCTTGTATGTATTCGAGCTTTAGATGTAAGAGAAGAAGATAAAGATACACTTGGTATGGGTGAATTTGGCATAGATTTTCTCTTAGGGAGGGGCAAGGATTTATTTAAAACTCAGATCCGCGCGGTATTAAAGGTTTGCAAGATTAAGGATATCTATTTTTCTATTCCAATGATAAGAGATAGTGAGCAAGTTAAAGAAGTTTTAGAATTAATTGAAGAAGTAAAAAAAGAGTTAATAGATAAAAATATGATAGGTAAAAACGAAGTAGAGAGATTTAAATTCGGGGTAATGATAGAGACAAGAGAAGCTGTAGAGAATATCAGTACGATCTTAGAACAAGAGATAGATTTCATATCCATTGGTACGAGAGATTTGAAGATTAGCTTAGGTACCGAGGCGCAAAGAGAGTTCTTTTCTTCAATAAAGAGAGTAATTGATGCGACAAAGACTATAAAGAAAGAGATCTTTGTCTGTGGAGCTCACGCATCAGATATAGATTTAATTCTTTTCCTCAGTTCATTTAAGGTACCATTATCCATCGATATGGATTTACCTTTAATTTATTCTCGCCGAGAATTTATCCGCCACATAGATGATGAGCTCCATAAGAAATTTTCTAAATTTGGTCAACAGCAACTCAAATTTACAAAACGGGCAAAAGAGATAATGGAGAATATAGAGACAGAGTTGAAAGAATCCAAAGAATTTAAATCAATCTTGGAGAGATTATATGTAGAGGAAGGTATAGTTTTTGCAGTAGAAAAAGATTTTGATAGAGAATTAGATACTCTTCTAAAAAAGGTAATTGTTAAAATATCCTGGATAATCGGAAAGAAAGAAGAAGGAGTGAGCTTACCAGAAGCAAGAGAGATTCCAGTAAGCTTCTTTTTTAATCTCATTAATGTTGTGGGAAGAGTGGTAGTGCGTAGTCTTAGATATAGAGCTAAAAATAAGAATGAATTTAATCTCTTTCGTTTCAGGGTAGCTATTTTAGGATGGTTAAGGAAAATTTTAGGTAATGATCCATTGCTTCAGTTTGTTGTATGTTTGGCAAGAGGCGAACGCAAAGATTATCCCATTTTTCCTCCAGGAACAAAATTAGGATGGGGTCAAAGAGGTTTGGATTTAGTCTGTTTAGATTTAGATAACCCCAAAGCTCTTGTTGATCCTAACAAAGAGGGAACTCTCTTATCTTTTTCGTTTGTTAAAGGTGGCTCAATTACTCCTCTGCCTGATACGGATATGTTTAAGATAATTTTGGCTGAGTGTGCAAAAAAAGTAGATCTAAATGAGATTATAAAAGAGGCTCAAAAGAGAGGACAAGGAAAAGTTCTTGATATAAAGTGGTTGACTGAACAGGTGTGGAATGAATTTTATCAGGAAGTAGGCAGGAAGCCTAAGAAAGTAGCAGTCCTTTTTGAGGACCGACATAGGGGAATGATAGAAAAATTAGCACACTTGATGGAAATAGAGATAGATTTTGACCAAATGAAGAAAAGATTAGAAGCTAGTAAGGGTGGTTTCTGTTTAATGGAAGGAAAAGATACAACCCTAATTCTTAGTGAGGAAGATGACTGGTCAACAGGACTTACGCTCTGTGAGAAGGAAGGAGTTGAGATGATTATTGGTTCAGGAGATAGTTCTACGGCAGTAATGAGCGCACTATTGGTTAAGAAATTAGGAGGGATATTTAGGGCTGTCTTATTACCCCAAGATCTCAAAGGATTCTCTCCACGGGAGCAGAGATTATTAGATAAGTTTGGTATTGCTAGACCCGGTCGCCAAGGTGATTTTAAATTCTATTGGGACAAGATATTTGGAGAAGATGATTTGATAAAAAGCCCATCCCAGGAAATCGCCATAATTATTGGTGTAATAAGGAAGTATTCCTTAATAGGTGAATTATTAGGTAGAGACATAAATATTCCCGATCCTGTGCTTAAAGAAGATAGAAGAGCAGAGGGTCACATCTTATGGGTAGGAAAAAAGGCAGTTGCAGATATCTGTTTAGAATACTCTACTGAGATAAGTGAGTGCCTAAATGAATTAAAAGACGCTTCTCCAGAGAGGAAGCAAAATCTGTATCACCGATTAAGCATAATCTATCCCGAGTTAGGTAAATACGAAAAGGCAGCCGAATACCTAAGGAAACTAAGAGATTCTTACCTTAAACAGGCAATAAGTCTCTATACAGAAGGTTTAAGAAAGCTTACAGAGACTTCTCCTCCACAGCAGGCCAACGAAGAAGCAATTGGAGATTTTAAGGCTGTCTTGGAAATAATAGAAGAGAAAAATCTTAAAGGCTTGAAAAAAGAGCTTCAACCAGAGAGAAAAATACGCCGAGGACTTAGTTACCTGCGGAATGTAGAGCTGAATATAAAGGAAGCTATCGAATATGCTAATGAAGCAGTTAAATTTGCTGAATACGATCCTGAGACTTTATCTCGAAATAACCAACTAAGATTAAAGAAAATGATCTCTAAGTATGAAGACCAATTAGATAAATTTTGGGAAGAAGAAGAGAGATTACCTCTTCTTAGAGAAAAGATAAAGTTTGCTTATGAAGCCTATCAAGAATACATTAGTGATCCCCAGATTAAAGAATATTCTCAATGGCTTACTAAAAATGGAAGCAATCTTTGGTTAGCTCTCTTATTAGAGACAGTCTTAGCTGAGGATTTACTCTCTGAGCAAGCTAAAGTAATAAAATTCTTCTTTGAACTCCCTCTTTCAAAAGAATACCTTTCTTCTGAGAGTAAATCTCCTAAGGAAGAAATAATCGATTTTATTGAATCGATGGTCAAAGAAGCGAAAAAGACATCCTTTTTAGGGGATTTGTATGAACTGGAGGAGAAATACAGGCTTCCTACTACAGCTACTGAAGCACGTCTTATGGAACAGAGGGTTTCCTTAGCTATCGATTACGAAAGACTAAGAGAAGAAGTTGAGAAGATTTTAAAATTCTTATCCTCTGTATATGAAGCTCTATCAGAGATAATTCCTGCTTTGGGTTATCCTAAGGCAAAAGAGTTTTATAAGTCTAAGGCTACTACTTACATTGAAGAGATAATACAAAGGCATTTGAAGAAGGGTAAACGATCTTCTAGCCCCTCCCATGCTCTTCGTCCTATTGTCCAGTTGATGGCAGGGCTGACTTTAAGACTCATAGGTTCTCCAAGAGCTGAGATCTTCTTAAAAGTGTACCGATACACTTATAGAGTAGCCCTTGAGTACCTAAAGATAAGAGAAAAAGGGAGAATAAGAGGTCAGCCGGGTATCAGGTGTATTTTTGCTTTTCTCTATCCTCTTGTCTACCGGACAAAAGAAGGTCAAGTTATCTATAATATCTCTCCAGAGCAAATCCAAACAATCCTTACAAAGATACTTGGAGATTTAGGCTATTGCGAAGAAGCTATTAGAAGGGAAATAGATTGGTTTCTTTCTCAAGTCAAAATCCACGAATCTCAAATCAATGAATTCAGAGGTCTAAGTAAGCAGTATGAAGCAGATGGATTACAGCCACGGCAAGCCTCAATATTATCTAATCTAATTTTGATCTCCTTCATCTCATTTTTTATAGTGTATATCTCTAATATTACTGCAAATTCTCTATCACTCATTCTTTTCTTAGGTTCTTTTCTCATAAGTCTTCCTATACTAAGAGCCACCCATAACTTTGTCAAGCAAAAAATTCTCTGTGGTCAGGGACTAGTTTTCATCGTAACAACCACTGTTATTCTTTTCCTTTTTGGGAGTTCGGGAATGGCTGTGACTGGATCACCCCGATATTCATTCTTCCCACTATCGCTTCTTTTAATCTCTCTCCTTGGAGTAAGTATCTCCTACTTATTATCTATTTTCTACCCTTTAAACTTTAGTACTTTACCTGTACTGCTAAAAGTAAAAAGTAGGAATGAAATTGGAGATGTTTCTATTTGGAGTTCCAATTCATCCATAGAAAGGAGTTTTGGCTTTATCTGGCTGCTGCGAGAATTCTTTGGAGAGAATTGGTCTACCTTCTGTGGCTGGCGGGGGTTAACTCTCACCATCGCAGCGGCCGGAATTTTAGGAATAGTTGTATCTGTGAATTTTTTCTTTTTGATTCAAGGCCCTACTTTAATAGGATTTTCATCTTTGTTCATCTTTTTGTTGACGAAAATTACACGCTATACACTGGACGCTATACACTGCTGTAGCCAATTCCTGTGCGGGTTTAGGAAGAGGTTAGCAGAAATTGCTACTTCAACGAGAATGAAGGAAAATTTTGTAATAAGAGGAAGATCTACCTCTATAACTCCTTGTGTTAGAGAAGGTTATGTCACTGTTGCATCGTCGGTGGAGGTAATAATTGAGAATAAAAATAAAATGGTAGAAAAATTTCTCCGCCTTATTAATAATATCATCAAAAACTTGAAAGAGATTCCACAGAGGAACCAATTAAAAACGATACCTAAAAACGATGATATAGGTTTTGGGAAGAGACTTGAGGAGTCTATAAAAATTCTGATGAGATTAAATTTTACTAAAGGGGAAAACAGCACAAGGGTTAAGATTGCGGACCTTTATTATATGTATGTAAGATATAAGGTAAACGATTTCTTAACAAAAGAATGGAGCAATGGTGAAGATAGGTGGGCAGGCATAGAGGAATTGATTGCTAGGCTTTCTCCTTCAAGGAGTCTATTTACAGATAGTATTCCATGGACTGTTTTTAAATTTTTCGTTTTTCTTACCTTCGGGGTTTATGGAGTTAGTTTTTTGGTTAGTTTTTCCTCGTTAATCTTTTCACCATTAGGTTATATTTGTGTACCTTTAGCTTATGAGGCGGCCTTACCTTGCTTAATTACGTGTCTAATAGCCCTTTCGCTTCTCTATTATTATTGGAGACTAAATAAATATGAGCTTAAAGTTAAGGCATTTATTTACGAGAAGCTCTCAAGATATTTAGTTAAAGAAGGTTTGTTGAGTATAACTACTCTGCATAGGAGAAGAGGAGGTGAAGGTATTTTCTTATTGGCGAGGCAAGAAAGTTATGATTTGAGTAGAGTCAGAAAAGGTAATATCGAAATGTTTAAAGAAGTCCTTCCGCCCAATAAGATTGAAGCCAACGCCGAGTCGTGGAGAGAAACCAATTATAGCTTTAAAAGATATCTTATCTATCTTTACCAAAAGCTTATGCAGGTATACAGGGATAAGGCTTCCATCGCCAACTGCAGAAAAGACTTCTTTCCCAGCTTTATAGTCAAGCTTAAGTCTTTGTGCTTCGGTAATGGAGAAAAGAGAGACAGACGCACCCGAGTCAACATAGGCTTCTACTGGTTGAATGGGTTTAAATCTACCTTGCTCGTATACCGCGGG
>DDKR01000043.1 GCA_002340085.1 Candidatus Omnitrophica bacterium UBA2593 | reverse complement strand
GGTTTCATCTTTTCTCCTTTTGGGTTATAAGGTTATTTTCTTTAACCACTTTACCATTTCTACCCCAGGGGTGGAATAATCTATTACTTACCGCCAATTGTTTACCGTAAGAAGTATTTTGGATACAGGATATTTGCCATTCACAATTCGTGTTTCTTTGGCTTATCATACAGAAAACGCTTTCTGAAACCGCTTTCTTTCTAATTTAAATAAAAAAGCCACTTTACTTCCTCCTTTGTTCTTTTAAAGAAGTAACCGTGGCTTTACTTCTCTTTCTGGCCCTTTTGTTATACAACAATATAGCATATTTTTCTCAATTTGTCAAGGGGTAAGAGAAAAAAATTTTCAGAAATTTGATAAAAGGGGAGATTGCATTCTCCTAATCTTGAAAAAATTAAAACCCAAATTTAACAGATAAAATCGTAACTTATTGATAAATAATAAGTTAAGTTTTTTCAAAATAGTGTAAGAGTGAATTTTTAGGTTCTTTTGTATCTATAAATTGCAAGTTTAGGATTTAAGAGTCTGTGATCTTGGTGAATCTTTAATCTAAAGTAGCCAACACCCTTGTAGCCATATGCCATTCCTTTAAGCCTGTTGATTTTGTTGCCAAACCCCTTTAAGAACAGATGAACTAAGTCTTTTTTCTAAACCGTTCTGTTTTTTCTTTGTTAAATTCCTTACAGGTTTTTATTGGTGGTTAATTGCTTTTTTTATTTGGGTCTTAATTACAGTGTCTTACATAAAATACTCCACTTTTAATACGAAAGATCTAAAATAGACTTAGTAATGCTTATCTAAATGGCGGACTAGACTGTATCTTCCATCCCTTTTATTTGGTTTTAGCAGATAAGTAAACTTTGTATCTTTTTCTTTATTCAGAGAAATAATCCTTCTTTAATTTAATCCTTCCATTGGAAGAAGGGTAGAGTTTTCTTTACCCATCAAGTCTATAATGGCAATATCTCTAAATAAGCTACCCTATAAAAATAAGCTACCCTATAAAAAGACTATAGATACCTTAAAAAGAACTTCTCTAAGAATAAAAAGAGTGTTTTATAAGAAACAGGGGTTTGGTCAGCGAAGAGAACTTCACATAATCCTAAAAAATCAAAAAGCAACTAAAAAAACACTCTTTATAGTAACAAAACTCACCTTTTTTCGTCTAAGAAAAAATGCTATTCTATTAAAGTGGGTTTTAATTCTCCTTAAAATTATTGATATCTTTCTAAAATTTCCGGAATTGGACTCTCATTTTTAATTTCGGGATGTCTTTGAAAATTACAAATATTCGACTTGACATATTTCTTCTCTTATGTTATTTTTCAATTTATGCAGATCAATGAAATTAAAATTAAATCTTCTATAATCAACTATACTCTTTATGAAATTAAAGTAGAAAAACAAGTATTTGAAATAAAAATTACCCGTCACGCCCTCGAAAGAATAAAACTTTGGCATCTGAGAACTAAAGAAGTAATTGAGGCTCTGCTTTCCTGTGAAGAAATAGTTACTGGACATCGTCACCGCTTTATTGCCCATAAGCTCAAGGGAGATTCGGTAATAAGGATTGTTTATGAATATGAAGAAAAGATCCCTAAAGTAATTACTGTTTATGCACCTAAGAAAGAAAGGTATTTTCAAGGAGGAGGAAGTTATGCAGATAAGATATTCTCCAAGTAGTGATGCTTTGATCATAAAACTTAGAGATGGTGAAATTGTAGATTCCCAAGATTTAGCTGAGTGTATCATTGTCCATTATTCCGCAGATAAAACTCCCTTAGAGATTGAAATCTTAGATGCATCCAAGATTGCCCAATTAAGTGATGTGGATATCTCATTAAAAGAGATGCTTACTTCTATTGGGTAAGGATTTTTTTAGTTATCCTCTGCTCTTAATCACACCTTTTCTTCTAAATTTTCACTTAAGTAGATAGATCCATCTTTACTCTTGCAACCCGACTTTGTATAGAATAGAACCAATTTCTTTCCTAAATTTAATCCTTCCGTCGCATAGATTTCCAAAGGGTTAATCTTTGACATAAGGATAACCTTTCTCAAAAACACCGATGATTTCCTGCAATAGCCCCGAAATTATGTCAGTGAGATATCACACTATATTTGTTGAGTTAGGTCTTTAAACCCAAGTTTGACAGATGAAAATCGTAACTTATTGATAAATAATAATTTTGAGTTTTTTAAAAGTAGTTATAGTGACGAAATTTAGTTTTTTTAACTTCAATAATATCAACGAGTTACAACGCCCCGAAAGCGATCTGTCAAAGTCGGGTCTAAAAGTAGCCGACATTCTTATAGTCATATACCATTCTTTATTCCACTCCCGGAGTGGAAAGATCCAGGGTGGGAAATTTAAAATCTTTGGCTGCTCTTTTTGAGTTTAAGATTGGCTAAGGTCTTTAGAAGACTTCTTAGATTCTTAAGATATTACTCCTTTTCAAAAAATAAAAGAAGGATTAAATTTAGAAAAAAAATTAGGTCTATTTGTCAGAGTCGGGTTATAAATTCAGTAGATTCTGTCGATAAGTTGTTTTATCTTTTCTGCTTGGGATTTGAGGTTAAGTTGGAGATAAAGTTCATAGATTTTTTGTAGGTATTGCTTGGCTATGTCTTTTTTGCCTATCTCCAGATATAAAATACCAATGTTACTATAAGTTGTGGCTAAGCCTTTCTGTTCTCCTATCCTTTCTTTAATCTTAATACTCTTCTCATACCATTCCACCGCCTCCTGATAGTTACCTTGGGGAATCATAGATTGACCCAATGTTATTATAAACTAATGCCTCTATTTTTAATCTTTCAGTTTCATCTTCTATTCTTTCTGCTATCTTTAATCCTTCTTTATAATATCTTTTGGCTTCTTTATAATCTGATAAGTTGTAATAACAGTAACCAATCAGAAGATTGAGGCCGGTTTTATTCTCAAGGGTAGCATTTGGAAGTAATAGACAATCTCCAAAAGCAGTAATAGCCTCTTTAAATTTGTACTCAGTGCATAGTTCTATTCCCTCCTCAAATAGTCTTTTAACACTAAGATCTTGTGTTGTTGGAAGACCGCCTAAATAAACTTTTCCTTCTAACTCATCTATTAGGTTTTCTAATATTAGGTTTTCTAATGTCTCTTTTGTCTTTTGTTCTCCATTTACTGTGGATATAGCTATACCAATTATCATTGCCAATGCAATAGGTAAAGATAAAGACCAGCATTTTATAATTACTCTACCTGCTTGGATAATTGCACCTTTATTACTTTTTACTCTTTAAATTCTCTTTTCCTTTTATTTTTTCTTTCATTTCTCCAACTTTCATTTTTTTCAGTAATCCTCTCTATCTTCTAAATTCCTATAGCGATGATGAACATACAAGAAAAAAGAACCTAAGTCAAGAGAAAATCATGAATTATTAATCATTTCAATTATTGCTCTTTTGTGATAGAATTAACAAAGGATAGGTTTTATTGATTTCTCCGGTATTTATTGACATCGAATACAGATAAAATTATAATAAATTTTCGGATTTAAAATGTTACCTAATAGAAGAGGATATTTTGGTGAATTTGGAGGAAGGTTTACCCCTGAGACATTGATATCTGCTTTAGAGGAATTAGAGACCGCCTACTTCAAAGCAAAAAAGGATAGATCCTTTCAAAGGCAGTTAGATTATTATCTTAAAAACTATGCAGGAAGACCAAGTCCTCTATACTTAGCTGAAAATTTGAGTAAAAGATTAGGAATAAGAGTATATTTGAAGAGAGAAGATCTCCTACATACAGGTGCCCACAAGATAAATAATACCTTAGGTCAAATCCTTTTGGCTATAAGGATGAACAAGAGAAGGGTTATCGCTGAAACTGGTGCAGGTCAACACGGTGTAGCTACAGCTACAGTGGCGGCGATGTTTGGATTGGCCTGTGATATCTATATGGGCGAAGCTGATATCAAAAGACAATCTTTAAATGTATTTAGGATGAAATTGTTAGGTGCAAGAGTAATTCCGGTTAGAGCAGGTGCAAAGACTTTAAAAGAGGCGGTATCAGAATCGATCAGAGACTGGGTTACAAATGTAAGGGTGACCTATTATATCATTGGTTCTGTGGTAGGTCCTCACCCATATCCTTTAATTGTAAGAGATTTTCAGAGTATAATCGGTAAGGAGACAAAAAAGCAGATATTGAAGTTAGAGAGGAGATTGCCTGATTATTTAGTCGCCTGTGTAGGAGGAGGTTCAAATGCTATTGGTCTATTTCATCCATTCTTCAAAGATAGGAATGTAAGATTCATTGGTGTTGAAGCTGCTGGAGGAGGTCTATCTACAAATAGACACTCAGCAACCTTAGTAAAAGGAGATATTGGAATCTTACATGGAGCAAAATCAGATGTCTTGGAGGATAAATTCGGCCAGATAAATATCTGCCATTCTATCGCTGCAGGTTTAGATTATCCAGGGGTAGGCCCTGAACATACCTATTATAAGAGGATAGGAAGGGCTGAATATGTAGCAGTAACTGACAAAGAAGCCTTAGAAGGATTTAAGTTGTTATCTGAAACAGAAGGGATTCTACCTGCATTAGAACCTGCGCATGCGATATATTATCTGAAAAAATTAGTTAAAAAGATTAGAAAGGACTCAATTGTTGTGGTCTGTCTTTCTGGAAGAGGAGATAAAGATATAGATATTGTGAGAGAAAGTTTAAAATTAAGATGAATAGAATTGAGAAGAAATTTTTAGAATTGAAGAGACAAAATAGAAAGGCATTCTGTGTCTTTATTACTTGCGGAGATCCGAATTTAGAGATAACAAAAAGACTTATAATTGAGTTTGACCGAATAGGTGTAGACTTAATAGAGTTAGGACTCCCCTTTTCTGATCCATTGGCTGATGGACCAGTGATCCAAAGAGCATCAGAGAGAGCATTAAAGAATAAGATAAATCCAGACAGTGCCTTTAATTTGGTAAGAGATCTACGTAGAGAGATTAAAGATGCACCCCTCTGCCTTTTAACTTATTATAACCTTGTGTTTTGTTATCCTGAAAGATTATTCTTAAAGAAAGCAAAGAGAGCTGGTATCGATGGTTTAATTATCCCCGATTTACCCGTTGAGGAGGCAAAAGATTTAATAAAAGAGGCAAAAAAGCTGGATTTAGATATAATCTTCTTTCTTTCTCCAACGAGTAGTCCGAAGCGTATAAAATTAATTTCTAAGGTATCAGAAGGCTTCATCTACTATGTATCTTTGACTGGAGTAACCGGAGAAAGAGAAAAGCTATCAGAAGATCTGATAAAAAATCTCCTTCTAATTAAAAAAATCACTAAAAAGCCTATCTGTGTTGGTTTCGGAATTTCCAAGAGATGGCAAGTAGAAAAGGTATCAAAGATCTCCGATGGGGTAATCATAGGAAGTGCGATTGTAAGAAAAATTGAGGAGAATTTAGGAAAAAAGGATCTTATAGAAAGAGTGATAAATTTTACTAAAAGCTTAATGGTAAAATAATTGAGAGGTTTTGTCTTTCATCATAATTACCAGAGATGTACGAGAAGACCGTCTTAAATAATGGCCTAAGAATCATTACTCATTCAATACCGGACAGAGAATCAGTAGGCTTGGGTATTTGGGTTGGTGTTGGAGGTAGATATGAGGAAGTTAAAAATAAGGGAATATCTCATTTCTTAGAACACCTTTTATTTAAAGGAACAAGAAAATATTCTGCTAATCGCATAAAGCAATCTATTGAAGGTGTGGGAGGCTCATTGAATGGATTTACATCCGAAGAATTCACTTGTTATTATGTGAAGGTACCTTCTAAGTATTTATCTGGAGGCTTAGATGTGCTTTCAGATATGGTCTTAAATCCTACCTTACCAGAAAATGAGATAGAGAAAGAAAGATATGTTATCTTAGAAGAAATAAAGATGCATAAGGATTTACCACAATCTTATGTCCATGAGATCTTAGATAGTCTTCTGTGGTCAGAACACCCTTTGGGTATGAACATCTTGGGAACATTCGAATCGGTTGGACAGATTAAAAGAGAAGATTTATTTGAATTTAAAGAAAAGTATCATTACCCTCAGAATTTGGTGATTGCTATCTGTGGAAATTTAAGTCATAAAGAGCTTTTAAAGAATATAGAGAGGTTGTTTTCCTGTTTACCAAAATCTAAGGAAGCTGAATTTTCTACATTCTTACCCAAGAGTGAAGGAACAAAAGTAAAGATACTTTCTAAAGATACGGAACAGACACATTTAGCCATAGGTTTCTATGGCCTAAAAAGAGAACATCCTCAAAAATATACCCTAAGTATCTTAAATATAATTTTAGGAGCAAATATGTCTTCGAGGTTATTTTGTGAAGTAAGAGAAAGAAGAGGACTTGCTTATGAGATAGGTTCATCTTTAAGGAGATTTGAGGATACAGGAGCAGTCACCATCCACGCTGGAATGGACAATAAAAAAGTCTATAAAGGGATTGAGGTGATCTTAAAAGAATTAAATAAGTTGAAAAAAGATTTTGTGAAGAAAGATGAGTTAAAGAGAGCAAAAGAATACTTCTTAGGTCAACTATCTTTAGCGTTAGAAGATACTTTAGATCATATGTTCTGGATTGGTGAGGCTACTGTAACTTTAAATAAGATCTACAGTATAGAAGAGGTTAAGAGAGGTATAGAAGAAGTAAGCTTAGAGGATCTAATGGAGTTGGCGAGGAATTTATTTAATCAGAATAGCTTAAACTTAGCATTGATTGGTCCTAATTTAGATGAGTCAAAGATATCAAAGGTTGTAAGATGCCTACCATAGAGACAAAAAGACTGAAAAGAAATTTTTTCGGTCCAAGGATTTTTGCTTTATTTTTACCTGAGATAAAAGAACTCTTAGAATCAAAGAGTTTTAATCAATTGAAAGAACTCTTAAGGAGAATTCCCTCTATTGATCTATCTGAGGGTTGGATGCATTTAGGGCCCCAAGAAAAGATAATCCTCTTTAAACTCTTTTCATCTAGGAAAGCAGTTGAGGTATTCGAAGATTTAAGATTCGAAGAACAGAAATTCCTCTTAGATAATCTGTCCAATTTAGAGATTGCTCCTATTTTAAATGAGATGTCTCCTGATGAAAGGGCTGAACTCTTCAAAGAATTACCTGAAAAGATAGTGAAAAAATTATTTTCAGTAATGAAGAAAGAAGAGGTAGATGATGTAAGAAAATTACTTACCTTTGAAGAGGGAACAGCAGGAGCTTTAATGAATACAGAATTCGTGGAATTGAGGAAAGATATGACTGCCAGACGCGCGGTTTTGAGAATTCAGGAGTCTCAGAAGGTAGGCCAAACAAAGAACATATATTCTGTCTATGTTACAGATGAACAACACCATTTAATAGGAGGATTAACCTTACAGGAGTTAATTATGGCTCCCCCTGATATTCTAATAAAGGATATAATGGCAGATATTACAGCAATAAAGGTAGATATAAATACACCGGAAGAAGAAGTTGGGGGAATTTTTAGCCGTTATGATCTCTTAGATGCACCAGTAGTAGATCAAGAAAACCACTTGGTAGGAATCATTACCATCGATGATGTTGTAGATTTAATTCATAGGGAGACTACAAAAGAACTTTATGAAATCGGTAAGATGGGACCAAAAGGAGGAGAAGAGATAAGGTATCAACAGGCAACTGCTTTAGACCTAGTAAAGAGAAGAGCGGGTTGGTTAGTTCTTTTACTCATACTTCATGTCTTCTCAGGTTGGATTCTGAAGAATTTTGAACACGCCTTAGGAACAGTTGTAGCTTTAGCATTCTTTATTCCCATGCTTTTAGATACCGGAGGAAATGCTGGAGCCCAAACATCGATTACTATTATTAGGAGTTTGGCAACTGGAGACGCCTCCCTTAAAAATTTTTGGCGGGTTGCAAAACTGGAAATTCTTTCTTCACTTATTATGAGCTTCGTTGTAGGAATCGTTGCTCTTTTACGAGCTTTTTGGTTAGAAAATTCTCTAATCTTATCTTTGGTAGTAGGGATAACCATGATGATAATTGTTCTGGTGGCTATTGCAACAGGAATGTTTCTTCCCTTTATTTCTAAACGTTTGGGTTTAGATCCTGCGGCTTTAGCTGGTCCGATTACTACTACAGTCGTTGATGTTGTAGGCCTAATCATCTATTTTAAAATTGCTCAATTGCTTCTTCCCAAGCTAAGTATGTTGAGATAGAGATTTAGGTTGTAAATGTGAAGAAAGAAGAAGAGAAGAGATAAGAATAGAAGATTATGGAATCTTGGGCAGTCTGTGGTACCTTGTGCCTTGTTTCGCTTGGTTACTTAACAGCGGATAATAAGGAAAATCAGAGATCCCCCCCCCAAAAAAAATTACCTTCGGCAACTTCTTTTATCCGCAAAACGTTAGGCGCAAGCGGTCTCTTATGATGAGGAAATAGTATGAGTAAAGCTTCTACACAATGGAAAAAAGCAGATGTAAGCTATCAAAATTACACCCACTATATTGATAGAAAACCAGAAAAGTTTGAACTTACTCTTATCGACCTTCTTTATATTCGGAATTTCAAAGGGGGTAATGCATCAATTCATGAGAAAGATATTTTAGTAAATAACAAACTCAAAAAGTATTCCATATGTCTTAAGGTAATACATAACGAATTTGGTGATAAACAACTCAGAGATCTGTCAAAGGAGGAGTTGGACTCACTAAAGAGTAAAGCGAAATCGTTTGTAGATCTTACCTTAGACAATAACACAGCAATTGATGGTTTAAAAACTTCTTATGCTTCTACTTTATTGCATTTCCACTTTCCCAATTTAATCCCAATTTTAGATAAACGGGTTCTTAATGGAGTAGGTATAAAAGTGCAAAAGAACAAACAAGGTCAAGTTATTAACATAAAGCGCCACTATCCTGAATTGATTGACCGATTCTATCATCATCTGAAAAAGAATCCCACAAAGTCATTAAGAGATTATGATAAAGAAAACTTTACAAAGACGATAAAGAATGATGAGACCGCCAGCGTATAACAGAGCGTATCTGGTTTCGGCAACTTCTTTTATCCGCAAAACGTTATATGAAATCGCCCTTAAGATAGGGGACTGAAAATGCTTGGTATCGAAGAATTGAAAGAGAGCATCGAAACGACTGAAACAACGGTTGAATGTCCAGTTAAAGATTGCAATGAAAAAGTAGAAAGGC
>DDKR01000042.1 GCA_002340085.1 Candidatus Omnitrophica bacterium UBA2593 | reverse complement strand
CTATAATATCTCTGAAGATAAAAATTCTGCCTTTTATGATGTTCTATGGAAATCTAAATATACAGATATAAGGGACAATTCAAAAACAAGTCGCAGTTCTTTAATCAGTATGTATCTGGTAAAAGAACAGGGATTGTGGAAGGTGGCTTCAATAAAAAATAACGATCTCTTTGGTACAATCCTTTTGGCAGAGATAGACCTGACTTTGAGCTCTTCTGATATCGGTGTCTCCGGCAAGGTGTCTCCAGTAACAATCACTGCCTCTATTTCTAATAATGGAGATGAGGAAGCAAGGAATGTAAAGGTTAGGTTCTACTACAGGCCAACCAGCGGAAGTTATATCTCTTTCGCGGAAAGGACAATCACCAGAATCCCTACAAGAGGTTCAACCTCCACTTCTGCCACGTTTACTCAGCCCAGTGGAAATTATACCATTAAGGTTGATATCGACCCCGATAACATAATCGTTGAGAAAAACGAAACCAACAACAGCGCCACAAGAGATATTGCTATCTAATCTTAAGAATTTTAGCCATACCTAAAGTAGTTCTCACTGAAAAACCTTTTTAGAGCTAATTAGGGATGTAACGAATATTCTATTTTTTCTCTTAATTTTGTTGCTCTTTAAAAATTTATCAACTTCAGCTGTATCCTACGCAGAGACGATATTATACATAATTCATGCAGTTTTAAGGAGAAAATTACCACTATTTTTATGACTTTCCGACGAGGAATTGAAGAAATTTTTCAGCGTTAACTATTTTCAGAAAGCGCTTTCTTTTAACCTGATTTAGTAACCTATGTAATTTTGTAACCTATTGATAAACAACAACTTAAAATTTTAAAAAGATGATTGTATAATAAACTTTGAGTTTAAAATTTGATTAAGAATTTGAAATTATTTTGGTTTTTTTGTATTTCATCCTGATTTTGTATAGAATACCATTCTTGAGACAAAAAAGTTTACCTATTCCACCCCTCAGGTGAAAAGATGGGAGGAATATTTTGCTCAATCTACATCACTTAGGATTTTTAGTTATTCTTTTGGAGTTTTTAAGGACTGCTTAGGATTTTTTAGAGGACTTCTTAAATTCTTGAGATATACTCTTTTCAAAAGATAAAGGAAGTTTTCTTTTTTTTCCGACAGAAAGATTAAATTTAGGAGAAAAAAGTAGCTCTATCTGTCAAAGGCGGGTTAAAACAAAATCCCAAGAAGATGAATTTATCTACTTCCATATCCAGAACCTTGGTCTTTTCCTCATTCAGTTTTAGGCCTAACCCCTCAACCACCATCTCTAAGGTCTTTAATACTTCTTGAGGCTGTCTATTAGTTAGAATGAGAAAATCATCAGCGTATCTTATGAGATAAGCGTTGTATTTTCGCTCATATCTTTCTTTCCAAACCTTATCTAACTCATTAAGATAGATGTTTGCCAATAGAGGGGAGATTACCCCGCCTTGGGGAACACCACTTACCTTGTTCCTTAAGATTGCCTCTTCACTTACCACCCCTGCCTTCAACCGGAGATTGATTAGTCGGAGAATATTCTTATCGGCTATCCTCATAGCAATCAATTCTAATAAACGCCTGTGTAGTATGCTATCGAAATAGGTCTTTAGGTCAGCATCGATAATCTGGGTGTAGCCTTTACTCATTAACTCTTTAAGTCTCTTTAGGGCTTGGTGAGCTGAACGCTTTGGTCTAAATCCATAAGAGCAATCTTGAAAATCTGCCTCAAAGATGGGTTCGATAATTATCTTAGTAGCCATCTCTATAACCCTATCTTTAACTGTAGGAATCCCTAAGGCTCGCTTATCTCCATTTGGCTTAGGGATATAGACCCGTTTAATACAGTTAGGTCTATAATTCTTCGCCTTAAGCTCAGTTTGAATTTCTTTAAGGAATTCTCCTACTCCCTTGGCTTCAATCTCTTCTATTGTCTCACCATCTACCCCAACACGCCCTCTATTTGCCCGAACTCGCTTCCAAGATTCAGATAGCACATCCCAACGGTAGACCTTGTCATATAGAGAATAAAATCGCTTTACCTCCTTTCGCTTTGCCTTTAGGTAGAACATCTGCTGGAAGTCCTGAACTCTCTCAAGGGGAGTTGGTAGTCTTACTTCGTAAAACAATCTCCCAGCCCTTCCTTCTTTTGGAGACAGAGTTAAAGTAATGCTTTTTTTTCGCTGCGTCAAAATTCTATTGTCTTTTAACATCTTCACTACTATGGGCATATCCGACTGCCATTACAACCACCTCCAACTCAGGCCTCACCTTATATGAGGATATCTTTGTTGTACTGGCTCTCCCAAGTTCCCTTTGTAGTCTTTCCAGCATACTGTCCCTGATACCCCGAGCCAGACAACCTCTCTTATATTCCTGTTTTCTTTATCAGAGGTCGTTATCAGACTTCCCCTTTACTACAAAAAAGGGTCGTCCTTGCTAATCATAGTTTAACGAGGTTATGTCTTGAGTTCATGTAAGTTACGGTCTGCTCTTTGCGTCTGTCGACATCCTCGGAATTTGTCGAGTGGCTTAGGTATTTAGGATTACTCCCTTATCCTCACTCCTCGCTACACAGCCGAACAGGAAATTGCTGTGACCGCCACCTTTCAGACAGTTAGATTACAAAGAGCTTGTCTTGGCGCGCTTCAGTGAGAACTAACTTATTCTATACAAAGTCTGTTTTTAGGTAGGGAAGCTAAATAGAAAAGTGTTATTCTTCCAGCTCGTAAGTGTAATACTTTATTGGCCTCTTGGAAGGTATATCTAAGAAATCTTTCTCTGTAATCTCCCAGTTCCAAGTAGCAGGAGAAAGATCTTCTTTTGTATCTTTCTTTGCTTTTACCTTGAAAGTGTGAGGACCTAAATTCAGATCCTTAAATTCTACTGAAGTCTTTTCTTTACTCCATTCCGACCAGGCTCCATTATCCAAAGAATAGCTGAATTCACAGCCGGGTTGGGAGGCGGTGTATTTGAACTTAGCTGTTCTCTCTCGAGTAAAGGAAAGAGGTGCTTCAATGATATAGGTATTAGGAGCAACGGAGATTAAAGTAATGCTTTTACTATAAACTTCAGATTCATTTCCTGCTCTATCCTTGTATTTTACATAGACAGTGCGTTTAACCGGTTGAGGAAATAGATCCCAAGAGATTTCTCTTTGATAATTCTGCCATGAACTACCTCCAAATTCTGGATCTTCATTAGAGATAATCATCTCTTTTACTCCTGAACCTTTATCATCATCTGCTTCTAAATCTAAGTGGACGCTGAAAGAATCAGTTTGACTAGCACCTTTATTGATCTCTATTGAACCTGTGGGTGGCTTTGTATCAATCATAAAGCTCCAAACAAAAGAATTACTATTTCCCACTAGATCTTCAAAGGAGAGTTCTACTTTTACATCTCCATCTTCTAAATCAGAGGGTACCTCATAATAAACTCGGTTTACTGGTGGTTCATCCCAACCAAAGAAAACTGGAGAATACGGAGAAACATCCATCTCAATGGTAGAAGATTTTATTCCCGAACCCTCATCACTTAACCAGGCTTCAATCAGAGGAGTAGGGTCATTAATTGCATCAGCTGGTGATACTTTCACTACCTTAGGTGATTTTGTATCTACACAGATCTCAAAACTTTTAGGGTTTCCCCACTTACCAGCAAACTTTGCCTTAACGTAGAAGATGTGTTTTCCATCAGGAATACTGTCCTCTGAATACTGGTAGTAGTTTTGAACGGAAGGAAGATTAGGCGTATCTGGAGGTAGAGTATTTAGGCTGAAAGAGTAGCCTTCAAGTTTAGATGGATCGACAGGCGGAGCCACCCATTCAAAGTAAGGATCATTATCCTTTTGCCACTGTCCTTCATCAATTTTACTTCCACCTTTATATTCATAGGCTTTGATTTCAGAAATATCCGGCTCTCCAGCCTCAGGAATCTCTATCTTACCTGTAATATTAGAAAGGAGAGAAACATTTCCTTGATTATCTACAGACTTTAAGGCGAAATAATACTTACCCGCAGGTAAACCTTTTATTGAGTAAGTCTGTTTCTTTCCTCCAGTTGGATCACTCTCGAAGTCGACGGGTACCTTAAAAAGAGTCCAAGTCTTTCCATCATCCCAGGATATACCACTATCATCCTCAGTATTGTAACCGATGATGTAATAAGAAACAGGTCCCGAGCCTTCTTTGTCATCATCATAAGGAGATGTCCAAGTAAGTTCAACTATAGTACTTGCACCGTATTCATCTTTGATGAGTTTAGCAGATAAATCAGTTACTCTTCCTGGAGGAACATTATCCTTTAAGTCTACCCAAGCTAAATTAGAGAGATCTGAGAGATTACCTGCTTCATCTTTGGATTTAATAGCGAAGTAATGGCGTTTATCTAAACTGAAACCGTACACAACCAATGACTCTTCGGTTCCGGGTTCATTCGGTGAGGGTTCTTGTTCTGTAATATCCTTTACTACTTTTGGATCATCCCAATTCTCTTTGGTAATCGACTCTTCACTATATCTTAAGATATACTCTTCAACTCTACCAGTCTTTTTTGGATCATCATAATCATCATAAGGAGCAACCCAAGTCAAGATGATTGTAAATGGTTCTGTACCTACGCTAGCTTTTAAAGAACAGATTTGGGAAGGTTTGGTTTTATCCTCACAGGCAACTGCTGAAACTGGATCTGAAATCTCAGATTCATTTCCTACATCATCGACTGCTTTAATAGCAAAGTAATATTTCTCTCCAGACCATAAACCCGTAACATCGTATTTCTCTTCTTGTTTTGCTTCTTTAGGTTTCCATTCTATTCGAGCAGGAGTAAACTCAATCGAGTCAGCCCAGTTAGCTTCAGTTACAGGTCCGTCTTTGAATTGGCGGTACTTAACTATGTAGTAGCTTGCTTTTCCTTCCATACCATCATCACCGGGTGCAGCCCAAGAGAGTGTAACTGTACTTGCTCTTTCTCCGGTCTTTGCTGTAAGCTTGATCTTTGCAGGTGGCATCTTGTCTAAGACATAAACTTCAGCAATATCAGAAAGTTCAGATCTGTTGGGAACTTCGTCTTCAGTAATGATTGCGAAATAGTAGGTCTTTTGAGGAATAAGATCCTTTATTACTAAGGTCTCAGTAGCTCCTGGATCAGAAGGTGTCTTTGTGATTGAATCAACGATGTCTTCCCAATTGTCAGAAGTTATCTCTGATTCACTATACTTGATGATATATTTTGTAGCTTTACCTTTGGGTTCTTTGGTTCCATTCTCACTAGGTGCAGTCCAAGTAAGGGTGACTTCTCTGTGATCAGTTGGTTCAGCTTTAAGGTTTTCTATCTTTGCTGGCGCTACTCCATCTGAGGCCAAAGCA
>DDKR01000122.1 GCA_002340085.1 Candidatus Omnitrophica bacterium UBA2593 | reverse complement strand
TATCCTTAAATCTGTCTATCGACAGACGACAAAGAACTATAGTCTACAATCGGTTGTACTTGGAGATAAAACGGTTTCAGTGATTCGAGAAGCTCTTCTGAAATCAGTAGAATGTCCTTCAGGAACTGCCCATAGATTGAAGATGAAGACAATATCTGTAGCTGGGAAAACTGGTACAGCACAGGTCTCAGGCAGAAAAGCTCATGGTTGGTTTGTAGGTTTTTCACCTTTTAAAGAACCTAAATATAGTTTCTGTATACTTCTAGAGAACTGTGGCTCCAGTCAATATGCGGTAGCTAAAACTAAAGAGATTTTGAAGAAGATGAAAGAGAGAGGTCTTTTATAATTTGAAAGGAATAATCTTTTTGATATCTTTAATTTCTATCCTTGGGCTTTTAACCATCTATAGTAGTACCTATCTCTTTTTTGGGAAGGCAATATTTTTTCGCCAATTGATCTGGTTTGTAATCTCTTTTTCTCTTCTTATCATTTTGAGTAGGTTTAACTATCAAAGATTCTGGGATATTGGTTGGCCTTTGTATATTTTATCTATCTTACTTTTAGTAATTGTTCTCATTTTGGGAGACCCAAAATTAGGAGCGAAGAGATGGCTTCAGATTTATCAGCTAAATTTTCAACCTTCTGAATTGGTGAAATTTTCTTTAATAGTCCTTCTCTCTCGCTATTACAGTAGAAAGTCTATTGGTGATCTGACTGGAATATCTAAGAGTACCGACTTCTTTTATAGTCTGATTTTACCCTTCTCATTTATTTTAATCCCGTTTATACTTATTCTTATGCAGCCAGATTTAGGTACAGCTGTGATTCTATTGATTGTATTTATAGGAATCCTCTTTGTGAAAAAGGTAAAACCAGTTTACATCTTTGGATTTATCTTATCTCTGATCTTATTCTCACCTTTCTTCTTTTTCCTCTTAAAGGATTATCAGAAACAGAGACTCTTGGTATTTTTAAATCCAAATTATGATCCTTTAGGAATAGGTTATACAATTATTCAATCTAAGATTGCAATTGGTGCAGGAAGAGTTTTTGGGAAAGGATGGTTTTCAGGCACACAAAGCCAGCTTAAATTTTTACCCGCCGCTTACACTGACTTTATCTTTGCTAGCTTTGCTGAGGAATGGGGATTCTTGGGTTGTGTTATTTTGATCTTTTTCTTCTATCAACTTATGAATAAAATCTTTTCAGTGGGTGAAAAGATAACCGAGCCATTTGGGAAATTGATATCTTATGGGATTCTCTTTTTAATCTCTTCTCAGGTATTTATTAATATCTGTATGAGTTTGGGACTTCTACCGGTTGTAGGTATCCCTTTACCATTCTTTAGTTATGGAGGCTCCCATCTTTTGATAAATTTCATCTCAATGGGGGTTCTTTTAAATATCTCTAAGAGGTTGACATAAGGTATCTTTGTAGGTTATATTTGTATTAGGGGAAAAACATGGAGGTGAAGATATGAAATTTAAAAAATTTTCTTTAGTCTCTAAAGGCATAAAATGTAAATTAAGGGTATCCTTTTGTCTTATGGCTGTTATTCCTATCTTGGTAGGTGTCTATCTTATTTCTACCTATATTTTACCCATTATGGGATTAGAACTCAATATAGGTATTACAATCGTTATCAGTATATTTATTGCTGTCATTGGTTTCTTTGTCATCAAAGAGATTGCCGATTCGGTAGGCAAATTAAGTATTGAAGCGCAAAAGATAGTCGAAGGAGATCTCGAACGCATAATCGAAGTCAGGACCGAAGACGAGATAGGAAGATTGGGTGAATCTTTAAATTTTCTCACCCAGAAGATAAAGAGTAATATGCAAGAATTAAAGGCATATGGAGAACAGACGCAAAAGATAAATTTAGAGGTGCAAAAGAGGATTTTAGTTCTTTCAAGTCTGTTGCAGATAAGTTCGTTGATCTCTTCAGGTGGAGATTTAGGTGAAATCCTTAATTTAGTTGTAGATCAAATAAGACAATTGGGAGATTCTTCTCTTTCTTTTCTTATCCTTCTAAAGGATGGAGATTTAATCTTAAGATATACCTCAGGAAAAGATTCAGAGAAGCTTCTGGAGAAAAAGATAGACAAGGAGAGAGGCTTTTTAGGGAGAGTGTTTCAGGAAGGGGCTTCTTTTGTTTTGGATAAGAGAAAAAAAGTCTTTACAGAACATATAGAATTTCAAGAAGATTTCGGGATAAAAAATTCTATTCTTTTACCTATCTTCCTAAAGGGAGAGATAATTGGGATATTGGGTATAGGAAATTCTGAAGTTGATTTTGAGTATTCAGCTGACAATTTAGAGTTATTAGAGGTATTCTCTAAGCAAGTTGCTATCGCTGTAGAGAGTGATCTACTCATTCATAGAATCAAAGGATTAGAGACTAGTGATGCCTTGACTGGTCTTTACAATGATCGATTTATAAGAAGGAGACTTCAGGAAGAGATTAAAAGAGCGATTCTCTTCCGCAGATCCTGTGGGTTTGTTATCTTAGAAGTAGATGGCTTCCGGCAGTTCCATGACTCCTTTGGAGAATTGGCTAGTGAAGCTGTTCTCAAGAAGATCTCTTCTATTTTGACCAATTCTGTTTCCGAGATAGATTATGTAGGAAGAACCTCTGATTATGAATTTTCCATAATACTACCGGAAAAGAATAAGAAAAGGACCCAAGAGACTGCTGAAGAGATAAGAAAGAAGATTGAATCTATATTTTCAGAAGAGGATCATCCTCTAAAGAGGCTTACAGTTTCAGGAGCAGTTACAGAGAATCCTTTGGATGGTGTAACCTCAGAGGAATTGATCGGCAAAGCAAAGACCCTTTTATCTATGGCAAAGAAAGAGAAAAATAGAATCTTTATATAGATGTTAGTTTGAAATGACTTTTTAATTTGGGTAAGTTGAGATGGCATATTATCAGAGAGTTGTCCATAAACAATTAGGAGAATTACTCATCGAAAGGAAGATTATAAATTCAAAACAATTAGAGAA
>DDKR01000128.1 GCA_002340085.1 Candidatus Omnitrophica bacterium UBA2593 | reverse complement strand
ATGTGATCTCCAAGTACTTAAAATAATCCTAAAGAAATGAATCCATTAAAAAACTTTATCTGCTTATGCACCTCACTCAAGTTGCTCGTCGGTACCCCAAAAACAGACATCGTCGGAGAACTTGAGTCAACTGCATATGCAAGAAGCTTTAATCAATTTAGATCTAGAGAAAATAGAATGCATTTTACACACTTTTTTCTTGACGTTACCGTGGTTAGCCAAAGGTTGACGGTTTAGAAGGGATATGGTAGAATGATTTGGTTTTATGAAGAATTTAAGGGATATAATTGAAAAATTTCCTAAAGCCAAGATATTAGTTATTGGTGATTTGATCTTAGATGAGTACATCTTTGGAGATGTAGAAAGGATCTCTCCTGAGGCACCAGTTCCAGTCATCTGGGCAGGGAGAAGAGATTTTTCTCTGGGAGGAGCAGCAAATGTAGCAAATAATCTAAGGGCTTTAGGAGTAGATGTGAGTTTAGTAGGTATGGTTGGCTCTGACCATAATGGTAAGATACTTCAGGAAGAATTGGAGAAGAGAAAGATCGATATAGAAGGTATTTTTGAAGACAAAAGACCTACGACATTAAAAACAAGATTTATTGCTTCACATCAGCAGGTCTTAAGATGTGATTGGGAAGATAAAGATCCTTTATCTAAGTCCTTTGTCTCCAGAATCTTTAGATTTGTAGAGAAAAATATAGATAAATTTGATGCTTTGATCATCGAAGATTATGGTAAAGGTTTAATAACCTGTGATCTCTTGAATAGAATTAAACCCTTGGCCCTAGAGAAAAGAAAAATAATTACCGTCGATCCTAAAGAAGAGCACTTTCACTATTATAGAGGTGTAACTGCAATTACTCCGAATAGGAAAGAAGCAGAGAGTGCTATAAGGAACATAAAGATAACCGATTCTGAAAATCAACTCAATATCTACACAGATAGACTTCTTACTGATAAAGACATCGATTTAGCAGGAAAGGAACTACTCAATTACCTAAATTGTCAAGGAGTCTTAGTCACTTTAGGTGAGAAAGGGATGCGATTATTTGAGAAGAATAAGCACCTTGAACACATCGAGACTGCAGCCTTAGAGGTCTTCGATGTTACTGGTGCAGGAGACACAGTAATTTCAGTCTTTACCCTTGCGCTCTCTTGCGGGGCAAAGATGTTAGAGGCCGCCCACCTTGCAAATTTTGCAGCTGGTGTTGTCGTGGGAAAGATAGGTGCAGCTACAGTCTCAAGAGAAGAGTTATTGAGGAGGATATCTAAAGGATAAGAAAGATGGATGTAATTGGTGTAATTCCAGCAAGATATTCTTCTAAGAGATTTGAAGGAAAGGTTTTGGTTTCCATCTTAGGTAAACCGATGATCCAGCATGTCTGGGAGAGAGCAAAACAGGCTTTGTTTTTAGAGGATTTAATCATTGCTTGTGATGACGAAAGAGTAATAAAGATAGCTTCTGAATTCGGAGCTAAAGTAGTCTTTACTGCAAAAGCACACGCCTCAGGCACAGACAGAATCTGTGAAGTCATCAACCCCTTAGAGGTAAGGATCGTCATAAACATCCAGGCCGATGAACCCTTGGTTCATCCTACTATGATCGATAGTCTCGCGTCTTCCCTAATGGAAGATAGCTCTCTCTGTATGGCTACCCTTATGAAGAGAATAGAGGATTCTGAAGAAATAATTGATCCTAATGTAGTCAAGGTAGTAACTGATAAAGATAATTTCGCCCTATATTTTTCGAGGACACCTATTCCCTATCGAGCAGAAAGCTCTAAAATTAAAGAGACAGTCTATTATAAACATATCGGTCTATATGGGTATACCAAAGATTTTCTCTTTATCTACAAGAACTTAGCCGTATCAGATTTAGAAAAGACAGAGATGTTAGAGCAATTAAGGGTCTTAGAAGAAGGCTACCGAATAAAAGTATTAGAGACAAGGTATGATACGATTGGCGTAGATACTCCTGAAGATCTAAAAAGAGTAGAAGAATATTTGATAACTCATAAGCTATGACTAAAGAGATAAGGATAGGAGATATCAAGATAGGAGGAAGAAATCAGTTGGTTCTAATCTCTGGGCCTTGTGTGATTGAATCAGAAAGACTTTGCCTGAAGACTGCCCATAGAATAAAGGAGATTACCCAAAAATTGGAGATTCCTTTTATCTTCAAATCGAGTTATGATAAAGCAAACCGCCTATCTTTAGATTCATACCGCGGGCCAGGAATAAAGAAAGGTTTGGATATCCTTTACAAGGTAAGACAGAGGGTAAGAGTTCCTATCTTAAGTGATATCCACTGCCAAGAAGAAATTAAGGAAGTAAAAGGAGTATTAGATATTATTCAGATTCCAGCATTCTTGTGCCGGCAAACTGACATTGTAATCGAAGCAGCTAAAACAGGCAAAGTGATAAATATTAAGAAAGCTCAGTTTTTAGCTCCTTGGGATGTAGCTCATATCATTAAGAAAGCTGAGTCGACTAAAAATAAAAAGATCTTAATTACTGAAAGAGGAATCTGTTTTGGTTACAATAATTTAGTCGTAGATTTTAGGAGTCTGTCTATTATGCAAAGATTCGGTTATCCGGTTACCTTTGATGCTACACATAGTGTCCAGCTTCCAGGAGGAAAGGGTAAGATTTCAAGCGGACAAAGAGAGTTTGTCTCAGGCTTAGTACGGGCAGCAGTTGCCTTTGGATGTGATGGTTTGTTTTTGGAAGTCCATCCTCATCCAGATAAAGCACTCTGTGATGGTCTGAATATGATCGACTTGGAAGAATTAGAAAAACTCTTAAAACAGGTAAAGAGAATAGAATCAGTCTTATGAAAGTAGATGTTTTAAGACGGGCAAGAGAAGTCTTAGATATTGAAGCCTCAGCAATTAAAACTTTAAGATCAAAGATAGGTAGAAATTTCAAGCAGGCTTTAGATTTAATCTTAAAGACAAAGGGAAGAGTAGTGGTAAGTGGTATGGGAAAGACTGGAATCATTGCTCAGAAATTCTCTGCAACCTTAGCTTCTACAGGTACACCAAGCTTATTTCTTCATACTTCTGAAGCAATCCACGGAGATTTGGGAAGGGTAACTTGTGATGATGTGGTAATCGTAGTCTCTAATAGTGGTTTAAGTGATGAGATAAAGCAACTCCTACCTCTCTTAAAGAAAATCGGCTCTAAGATTATTGCTTTAACTGGAAATACAAGATCTATTTTAGCCAAATACAGTGATGTGGTCTTAGATATCTCGGTAGAGAAAGAGGCCTGTCCCTTGGGTTTAGCACCTACTGCCTCTACTACCGCAACCTTAGCTATGGCTGATGCTTTAGCAGTCTGCCTGTTGGAATTAAGAGGTTTTAAAGAGAAAGACTTTGCTTTTTATCATCCAGGTGGTATCTTGGGTAAACGCCTCTTACTCAAAGTGAGTGATATTATGCGCACAAGTTCTTCTCATCCTATAGTAAGAGAGAACAAAAGGATCTCTGAAGTCTTACTTAAGATTACCCAAGCTCGTGCTGGCAGTGCAACGGTAGTAGATAAAAGAGGAAAGCTATGTGGAATATTTACCGATGGTGATCTACGCAGACACTTAGAGAGAGATCCAAATTTAGCCCAGCGGCAGGTCAAAGAAATAATGACTAAAACTCCTATAACTGTAGCTCCTGAAATGTTAGCGGTAGAGGCAATACGGATATTAAGAGATAAAAAGATAGATGAGGTTCCGGTAATAGATAAGAATAACCGACCGATAGGGCTATTGGATGTTCAAGATTTATTAAAAGTAGGGTTGATATGAAGATCTTTTTAGATAAGAAGAATCTAAAAGAGAAAAAAAGAGCTCGGCTTAAAAGCCTATCTTTAAAAAAGGCAATTAAGCTTGAGGAATTTTTACTTTCTTCAGAGTTCGTTTGGTATTGGTGTTAAGAATTTCTCCAAAGATAATTCTGTCTGCTTGGAGAAGATTCTGAAAAGAAAATAGTGAAAATTCTCTTAGAAGATGTTTATAAAAGAGTTATTTCTTTACTGAATAAAGGAAGGTTTGAGTATGTCATCATTAGTGGAATAACCGTAGGTCTCTTGGTGAACCGAGATTAACCGGTGATATAGATATAGATTTATTACTAGATAAGGACAGGATTTTAGAATTCTTAAATGCAGCAGAGAATTTAGGATTTAAAGTCAATAAAAAAAAAGTGCATGAAAAGAGTAAAAGAGATAAACACCTTAGGATTTAGTAGATATAGAAAAAGTTATCTTCAGACATAGAAAAAGACTAGATAGAAAATACCTTAAAAGTTGGGTGCAAAAGTTATGTGATGAAGTAGAGGATATGCGAATTTATAATGAATTACAAAAGTTTCTTACTTTGAAATAGTATGAGAGAAGATTTACTAAAGAAAGCAAGGAAGGTCAAACTATTATTGTTAGATGTCGATGGAGTTTTAACCAATGGTAAGATCATCTATGATTCAGAAGGAAGGGATCTAAAAATTTTCGATGTCAAAGATGGCTTAGGAGTATATCTTCTAAAAAAGGCAGGTATTCTGACTGTACTCATTACTGCAAGGAGTTCAAAAGTAATAAAGTTACGGGCAAGGGATATGGGAGTAGAAGAGATCTTTGAAAACGCAGAAGACAAGAGAAAAATCTTAGATCATATCTTAAAAAAATATAGAGTAAATTTAAAGGAAGTCTGCTTTGTAGGTGATGATTTAGTCGACCTTTCAGTTATGAAAGATATAGGGTTAGCAGTCTCAGTAAAGGATGGTTGCTCAGAGATAAAGAAGATATCTGATTACATAACGAAAAGAAAGGGTGGAGAGGGTGCTGTAAGAGAGGTCTGTGAGCTCATCTTAAAGGCAAAAAGAAAATGGGAAGGTTTGGTTTGCTTATACTCTTAGTTCTATTTTTTTCTCTAACTTTCTGGGAAATCTCCAAAGATAATTTTTCCAATCACAGTTATCTCTTAGAAGCACAAGAGGAAAAGAAGATCTTAGATTTCAATATAGCAAGCTATACAAAAGAAGGAAGATCTTGGGAATTAAGAGGGAAATCTGCAGATATATCTGGAGATTCTATAGGATTAAAGGATTTAGAAGCAGTATTCTATGAATCTGAAAGAATAACCCTTACTTCTAAAGAAGGTACCTTTGATCGAAGAAATAATTTGATTCATTTAGAAAAAGATGTAAAATTGGTAACTGAGACCGGAATAAGCTTAGAGACAGACTCCTTAAATTATGATGTGGCACAAAAGATAATGAGATCTTTAGAGTCAGTAAATATCCAGAGAGAGAATTTCTCTCTAAAGGGAAATAGTTTAGAAGCCAGACCAGATTTAAGGTCTGCTGAAATCAAAAAGGATATAGTTTTAGAGATAGAGAGAACAAATTTAGAAGAAAGAAAGATTCAGATTACTTGTGATGGGCCTTTGGAGATAGATTATGAGAAGAGAGTTGCTATCTTTACCGATAATGTAAAGGTTGAGACTGCAGAAGGTGAGATTACCTCTGATACTATGGAGGTCTACTTCGATATTCCAGAGACCAAAGATATAAGTAGTTGGAAGATAGAAAGAATCAAAGCCATAGGCAATGTAAAGATTATAAGGGGAGAGAATATATCTTTTAGCCAAGAAGCTGTATATTCAGCAAAAGAGAAAAAGATTACTTTAATAGGTAGACCTAAGTTAGTCATATATTCAGAGGAAAAGATCTCTTTGCCATGAATCTTTTAGAAGTAAGAAGTCTATTTAAATCCTACGATGGGAATCTAGTCGTAAAAGGTGTAGATCTCTATGTTCAGAGATCAGAGATAGTCGGTCTCTTAGGCCCGAATGGTGCAGGAAAGACGACCACATTCAATATGATCGTTGGAATCCTAAAGCCTGATAAGGGTAGAATAATCTTTGATGATAAAGATATTAGTTCTCTTTCTATCCATAGACGAGCAAGCTTTGGGATAGGTTATCTGTCTCAAGAGCCATCTATCTTTCGTAGACTCACCGTTGAAGAAAATATTATGGCAATTTTGGAGACCTTAAGGTTAAGTCCTATCCAGAGAAAAAAGAGGTTAAAAGAACTATTGAATGAATTAAATATCAGCCATTTAGCAAAGAATAAAGCCTATATCTTATCTGGTGGAGAACAGAGGAGATTGGAGATTACAAGGTGTTTGGTAACAAATCCATCATTCATACTTTTAGATGAGCCCTTCTCTGGAATAGATCCTATAACTGTCACCGAATGCCAAGAGATTATTCAGGAATTAAAAAGGAAGGGAATAGGTATCCTTCTCACTGACCACAATGTTAGAGAAACCCTCTCAATTACTGATAGAGCATATCTGATTGCAGAAGGCCAAATCCTTATTTCAGGCTCAGCTTCAGATCTCTTAAGTGATCCTAAGGCAAGAGAAATATACTTGGGAGAAAAATTTAAGATGTAAAATGAAAGTAGAGATTAAGAAGTTAGACTCCTGTAAAAGGCAATTGAATATAGAGGTAGACAAAGAAAAGGTCAGACAAAAATTTGATGAGGTATATAACCGTATCGGAAAGGAGATAAGGATAAAGGGTTTTCGAACTGGAAAGGCACCTCGTCATATCTTAGAAAGAGATTACAAGGATTTGGTTTCTCAAGAGGTCCTAAAAGAACTCATCCCGCAAATCTGTAAAGAAGTAATAGAAGAAAATAGACTTTCTATTGTAGATTCACCTCAGGTCAGTGATATTCACATAGATAGAGAATCTCTAATTTTTAAAGCAAGTTGTGAAGTTAAACCAGAAATCAAAATAGATAGCTATAGAAACATAAAGGTAAATTACAGAAAGATAGAAATCTCTGAAAGTGAGATAGAGAGAGTAATCCAAGCATTGAAAGAGGAAAGAAAACAAGAAGCTCTTACAGATGGATTTGCCCATAGATTCAGTTGTTCTGATCTTAGAGAGTTAAAAGAAGTAATTCAAGCTCAGATCTATTTAGAAAAATATAGTCTCCAGAGACAATCCTTAGAAGAACAGATTATTCAGAATCTTTTAAAACTCGCATCTTTTCCTCTTCCTTTTTCTTTAGTCAACAGAAGATTAGAAGAACTCGTAGAGAGAGAAAAGATTGATCTGGCTTTAAGAGGAATTAGAGAAGATGAGATAAAGAAAAGAGAAGCTGAACTAAGAGACAAATTAAAAGATACTGCAGAAAGACAGGTAAAAGTCTTTCTTATATTAGAAAAAATCGCCCAAGAAGAAAACTTTATTTTAGATGAAAATATGTCAAGGAATGTTATGGAATTTTTATTGAGTCAAGCGGTTTGGGAGGTGAGAGAATGAAAGATCAGATTTTGGTACCTATGGTGGTTGAGCAGACATCCCGTGGATTTGAAAGAGCATATGATATCTACTCAAGACTTTTAAAGGACAGGATTATCTTTATTGGCACACCGGTAGATGATAATGTAGCTAATTTGGTAATTGCCCAGATGTTGTTCTTACAGATGGAAGATGTCAACAAAGAGATAAATATCTATATCAATTGTCCAGGAGGTTTGGTGACTTCGGGCTTAGCTATCTATGATACGATGCAGTTTGTAAAGCCGGATGTATGTACTTACTCTGTAGGTCAAGCTACAAGTATGGGAGCATTGCTTTTGACTGCTGGAACAAAAGGTAAGCGTTATGCCTTATCTCATTCAAGAGTGATGATCCATCAACCATGGGGTGGAGTCTCAGGTGCAGCTGCTGATATCTCCATCCAAGCAAAAGAGATCCTAAGGCTTAGAGACAGGATAAATGAACTCTTAGCCAAACATACAGGTCAACCCTTAGAAAAGATTCAAAAAGACACTGACCGAGATTTCTTTATGACTGCAGAAGAGGCGAAAGTCTATGGTCTTGTCGATGAAGTAATTGTAGGTAAGAAAGGTAGGTGAGAAGAGATGAAGAATTATCTATTGACTCCCGGGCCAACCCCCATCCCCCCCAAGATCTTGGAAATCTTAGCTGAACCTATAATCCACCATCGGACCCCCCAATTTCGGAAGATCTTAAAAGAGGCAACTGAAGACTTAAAATACACCTTTCAAACAAAATCAGATGTCTTTATATTCTCTTCCTCAGGAACGGGTGCAATGGAGGCAGCTGTAGCGAATCTGCTATCACCAAATGATACAGTGATTACCATTGAGGCAGGAAAATTTGGTGAACGTTGGACAGAGATATGCAAAGCTTACAAAATAAACACAGAAGTAATCAAGGTAGAAGGGGGAAGATCAGTTGAACCTGAGATGATAGAGTCAAAGATCAAAGCCCAAGACTCAAAGTTCAAGGCAGTATTTACTACTCTTTGTGAGACTTCAACTGGAACCACCCACAATATAAAGGCAATTGGTGAACTCTTAAAAGACACAGATACAGTCTTAGTCACAGATGCTGTCAGTGGATTGGGTGTGATTCCTTTGGAGACTGACAATTGGAGCTGTGATGTAGTAGTAGCTGGTTCCCAGAAGGGCCTAATGCTTCCTCCGGGTCTATCCTTTATCTCAGTAAGTCAGAAAGCTTGGAATTTAATCAAAGACTCCAAATCTCCCAAATATTATTTTGACTTATCAAAGGCAAAGAAGGCCTCAGATAAGACCGATACTCCTTTTACTCCGGCGATATCTTTAGTTATTGCTCTAAGAGAGAGCTTAAAGATGATAAGAGAAGAGGGTTTGGAGAAGAGATTTGAGAGGTATAAAAAGATGGCAGAAGCTGTAAAGAGAGCAGTAACTTCTATTGGTTTAGAGCTCTTTGCAGAAAAGAACTGTCAATCAGATGCTATTACTGCGATCAAAGTTCCTGAAAATATAGATGGAGAAAAGTTAGTTAAGACCATGAGAGAAAAATATGGAATATGGGTTGCTGAGGGACAAGCTGAATTAAAAGGAAAGATCTTTAGGATTGCCCATATGGGCTATATCAGAGAAAAAGATATAATCAGATGCCTTTCTGTATTAGAGAAGGTTCTACATTCTTTAGGTTACAAATTTAAGAGAGGAGAAACTATAAAAGTAGCAAGAGCTATTTTAAAATAAGAGGTGAACTATGAAGATTTTAATCAGTGATCCTTTAGCTGAAGAGGGAATTAAGATTCTAAAAGAAGAGAAAGAGTTTTCTGTTGATATCAAAACAGGCTTGACTTCTGAGGAATTATCTAAAATAATTGGAGATTACGAGGCTTTAATTGTGAGGAGTGCAACCAAGGTAACAAAGGAAGTGATCAAAAACGCAGAGAATCTAAAGGTAATTGGTAGGGCAGGTGTTGGCTTAGATAACGTTGACTTAGAATCTGCAACCCAAAAAGGAATAGTGGTGATGAATACACCATCTGGTAATACAATCTCAGCAGCTGAACACACCCTAAGTTTAATCTTAGCTCTCTCGAGGAATATCTCTCGGGCAGACGCTTCAGTAAAGAAGGGTGAATGGCAGAGATCTAAATTTATGGGTGTAGAGCTCTATGATAAGACATTAGGTGTAATTGGTTTGGGAAGGATTGGGACAGAGGTAGCAAAGAGAGCAATTTCTTTTGGTATGAAGGTTATTGCCTATGATCCCTTTGTTACTTTGGAATTTGCCCAGGGTTTAGGAATAAGATTGACAGAGTTATCCGAACTCTTAGAGACATCTGACTACATCTCCATCCACACACCTTTGACTGATCAAACCCTTCATATGATCTCTAAAAAAGAGTTTTCTTCGATGAAGAAAGGGGTAAGGATCATTAACTGTGCAAGGGGTGGAATCATAGATGAAAATGCTTTAATCGAAGCTTTAAAAGAAAAAAGAGTATCAGGTTGTGCCTTAGATGTATTTGAGAAAGAACCGCCTGGAAATACAGAGCTCTTAAAATTTGATAATGTTGTCTTAACTCCTCACTTAGGAGCTTCAACCGAAGAGGCTCAAGTCAGTGTAGCCATTGAGATTGCTGAATCTGTCCGAGATTGTCTTTTAGGAAAAGGAATCCGTAATGCAGCAAACTTTCCTTGTGTCGAGCCTGAGGTCTATAAGATTCTGTCTCCCTACATAAACTTAGTTGAAAAGATGGGTCAATTGTCAGCTCAATTGATCGAGGGAAGAATAGAAGAGGTTAAGATATTGTACAGCGGTGAGATTGTAACAAAGTTTCCTACTGAACCATTAACTTCATCCTGTATAAGAGGATTACTCTCTCCTATCTTAAAAGAGACAGTCAATTTCGTAAATGCTTTAGCCTTAGCTAAAGAAAGGGGAATAAGACTTCAAGAGATAAAGACTACTAAAGAAGAAGAGTTTGTTACATTGATCACCTTAGATATCAGATCCGATAAGGAAGAAAGGAGAGTTGAGGGCACTTTATTTGCTAAAGATCTTGCTCGCATCGTAAAGATAGATAGTTTCTATGTTGAGGCAATCCCTTTTGGGTATATGGTCGTTACCCAAAATTGGGATAGGCCTGGTATCATCGGCAACTTAGGGACAATTTTAGGTAAGAACAATATCAATATCGCAGGTATGACCTTTGGTAGAGAATCAGAAGGAGGAAGGGCGATAACTGTTCTAAATGTAGATTCGTCAGTTCCTTCTTCTGTTTTAGAAGAGATAAAAGGTTGTCCCCATATTCTTTCAGTAAAATTGATAAAGCTGTGAGTTTAAAATTAAAAATTATCTTCCTGGCATCTACTTTCCTATTATCATCTGCCAATCTACATGCCCAGCCTTCTATCTGGGTATCTAAGAGTTCTGTTTCTTTAGGAGGTGTAAAGGAAGGAAGACTCATAAAGAGAGATCTTGATATCGAAAATAGAGGAGATGAAGAACTCGCCATTCAAGCAAACGTTTCTTGTGGTTGTGTAAGGATTTTAGATAAAAAGAGTTTTTCGATTTCACCTGGAGAGAAAACAAAGCTTCGTTTTAGTTTTGACTCTACAGGTTATGAAGGAAAGGTTACTCACTACATCTACATCAACTCAAACGACCCAGAAAATAAGTCTTTAAAGATTCCAATTTCAGCTTCTGTAATAAGAACTCCTAAAGATGTCATAGAAAGATTCAAATCCTTCAATTTAGGGATAATTATCTCTTCAGGTCTAATCGATGGAATAAATCCTTGTGCATTTACGGTCTTAGTATTCTTTATCTCCTTTTTGGCATTTGTAGGGTATACAAAGAGAAAGATGTTTATAGCTGGGTTTGCTTTTGTCTTGGCTATATTCATTACTTATATTTTAATTGGCTTTGGTCTATTTGAGTTCATTCGCAGATTAGAAGCTTTTTTCTTTATTTCTCAGTGGGTCTCTCTTTTAGTCTCAATCTTTGCCTTTATCTTAGGTATATTCAGTCTATATGACTTCTTTATCTACAGAAAGACGAAGGATTTTGAGAGAGTAAAATTAAAATTACCCTTATTTTTAAAAGAGAAAATCCAAGAGACCATCCGCCAAGGAACGGATATCAGAAGATCTAAGGTTTTAGCTAAAGATCTAAGACTTTTAGTTTCAGCTTTTGTCACTGGATTCATCGTCTCTCTATTAGAATCTGTTTGTACAGGTCAAATCTATGTACCTACTCTTGTCTATATTTTAAGGATATCACCCCACAAGCTAAAGGCTTTTGGATATCTCTTACTTTACAATTTGATGTTTGTCTTTCCGTTGGTTTTTATCCTCTATTTAGGTCTACGGGGTCTAACCTCAGAGGTTTTTGCAAACTTTGCAAAGAGGAATTTAGGAAAGATAAAGTTAATAACTGCTCTCCTATTCTTTGTTTTGGGAATAGGTATCTTACTAATCTCTGTTCCAATCTTTGGTTTTCCTGGATCTTCTAAGCCCGAGTCTTCTAAAATCGATCTGATCATCATTAAACCAAAGGAATGTTTGACCTGTAATACAGATTTTTTTGTCAATAATCTAAAGAAGATCTTAGTTGATTTAGAGATAAGAGAGATAGATTACCAAGATGGAGAAGCACAAGAACTTATCTCTGGCTTGAGGATAAATATGTTACCTCTATATTTTTTGAACAAGAAAATAGAAGAGAGAGGAGAGTATGCAAAATTAGAAGATTTCTTAATCGATACGAAGAAAGACTACTTTTATTTTGATCCATCGTTTGCAGGTGCCTCTTACTTTTTAGGGAGAAAGAAAATACCTCAAAGATTAGATGCTTTTATTTCTTTTCGAATTCTAGATTTAGACAAAATTTTAGAGACGATTAAGAATCTGTTAGAGGAGATAGA
>DDKR01000118.1 GCA_002340085.1 Candidatus Omnitrophica bacterium UBA2593 | reverse complement strand
CTCCAAAGACAGCTACTGTCAAAATATGGTTAGTCAGATAAAGTTTTAAGTTTTCAAAGAACATTAAAAAGAAAATCAAGAAAACAGGATAGATAAAAACAAACAACCACCTTCAAAATAACCTTAAAATCTTTCAATTAGGGTTTTTCAGCGTTAACTATTCTATACAAAGTTGGGTTTTGAAAGGAGATCAGTGATTCTACAGAAATCAGCCAGACTCAACTCTTCAGGCCGGACATTTAAAGCCAACCTTAGCTCTTCAAATGTCCTTTTAATCATATCTTTTTGGAATAGATCTTCTAAGCTATTCTTTAACATTTTTCGTCTCTGAGAAAAAACTTTTTTTACAATCTTAAAAAGGAGTGATTCGTTCTTTGGAGAAAATTCTAACTCTTTCCTTAAATTTAACCTTAAAAAGGCAGAGTCTACTTCTGGCGAAGGGAAAAAACATGTCTTTTTAATTGAAAATAAAATTTTAGGTTCAGTGTAATATTGAGTGAAAAGAGTAAATGCTCCGTAATCTTTGTTGCCGGGAGAAGCTGTCAATCTCTGGGCTAATTCTTTTTGGAGACTTATAAATATCTGAGTGATTTTGAATCTGTTATTTATCAAGTATGTAAGTATAGGAGTAGATATTTTATAAGGAAGATTACCGATCACCTTCCATCTTCCTTCTTTGAATTCATACTTTAAGATATCTTTACAGACTACCTCTACATTTCTAAAATTCTTTAATTTCATCTTTAAGATTTCACATAGATTCTTATCGACCTCTACCGTAATTAATCTCTTTACTCTCTCTGCAATATCTAAAGTCAACTCTCCTCTTCCCGCACCAATCTCTAAGACAGAATCTCTCTTTTTTAATTCGCAAGAGTCAATGATCTTCCTTACGATATTTTTGTCGATGAGAAAATTCTGACCTAATCTTTTCTTATAGAACACCTGTAAGCCAACTTGATTGCCTCTATCAACGATAGAGGAGAAGCTCTGTTTTTACCAGCGATATCAAAGGCTGTTCCATGGAGAGGTGATGTCCTTATAAAGGGAAGACTCAAAGTTAGATTTACTCCTTTTTCCCTAAAGAGCATCTTTAGAGGAATGAGCGCCTGATCGTGATACATACAAACAACACAATCATAATCTCCTCTGAGATAAGAATGAAATATTGTATCTGCGGGATATGGACCACAGATGTTCTTTATATGTTTTTTTGCAAGAGAGATAGCTGGCATTATCTTTTTTTTCTCTTCCTCACCTAAAAAGCTACCTTCTCCTGCATGGGGATTAAGAGAAGATACAGCTATCTTTGGATCCTTTATACCAAAGAATTCCCTCAAAGCCTTTTCAGTCAAAAGGATTGTCTTATAGATATCAGAAGTATTTAAAATAGAACTAACTTTGCTTAAAGGTATATGTCTTGTAACGAGTGAGGTCTTCAAATTACCTCCTACTAACATCATTACAAAATCCTTTACCCTGAAATGGCTGGCTAAATATTCTGTATGCCCTTTAAAATCTATTCCTGCTAAATTTATTGCCTCTTTACTTACCGGACAAGTAACTAATACTTGAATTTCTTTCTCCTTAATTAACTCAATTGCTTTATCGATATACTCTAAAGATGCCTTTCCATATAAAGGAGAAATCCTTCCAAATCTAAAATTTTTCTTCGGTACATTCTCCAAATCTAAAAATTGAAAATTTTTAATTTTAAATTTTAAATTTTTGATCTTCTCAAATACCCATCTATCTCCAATTACCAAGATGTCTATATTCTTAGGAAGTAATCTGTTAGAATCCAACGCTTTCCTAATTATCTCAGCTCCAATCCCTGCAGGATCTCCCATAGTTATTCCAATTTTAATCTTCATAGATCTTTACAAACGAATTCTTTTTTAACTCTTCTAACCATCTAGTAAGCTCTTCTTCCATCTTCTCTTCGAAAAGGATATAGTAGATACTCT
The DNA here is from genome assembly GCA_002340085.1 of Candidatus Omnitrophica bacterium UBA2593. Lineage (GTDB taxonomy): Bacteria > Omnitrophota > Gorgyraeia > Gygaellales > UBA2593 > UBA2593. The sequence continues at coordinate 13,834 of DDKR01000118.1, read as the reverse complement.
CCTGGACATCCTTCAAGGTCAACTCTTTCTCCTCAGAAATATCCTCTACCTTAAAGATATAAAATTTTCCCTCCAGATCCAGAAGAGGAGAAAACTCACCCCTTTTTAACCTAAAAATCACCTCAGAGATCTCAGGCCTCAACTGCTCTTTATCTACCCAGCCCATATCTCTTATCTCTAAAAGGTATTCTGAGGAGATTTCCTCAAAACTTTTGAAATTAGAAAACTCCTTATTGATTCTATCTGCTAAAGTTTTATCTTCAATATTTAAAACCAAGAGTTTCCTTTTTTCTGGCTCAACAAAATTCTGTGCGTGTTCTAAGTAGTAATCGGTTATCTCCTGAGGCGATATGGAAATCTTTGATCTCACTTTTGTATCGATAATCTTGTACATTAAGGTCTGTTCTTTAATCTTTAGTTCTAAGTCAGCTAAACTTAAACCCTCTCTTTCAAGAACATTATTAAATTCTTCTATAGTTTTATACTCCTTCTTTATTCTTTCTATCCGCATATCTATGTGATTTTTGTTTACCTGTAGGTTTTCCTTCAAAGCTACTTGTAAGATGAGTCTGTCTTCAATCAATCTCTCCAAAAGCTCTTCTTCTGAAAATTCCTTTTGGGTTTGTAATCTTAAAAACTTAGAGAGTCTCTCTAAGTCTTTCTGAGTAACAATATCATTATTTACAACTGCTACTATCTTATCTTGAGCAAAGCAATCACAAATTCTAAATCCATATACTAGATAGAATATAAAAATCAAAACATAATTTAGTATCTGTCGCCTCATTCTATTGAGATCCTTCTAAAATTCTCTACACACTCTCTTAACAGACGGCAGTAAAGATCAAAACCAACGCTAAACACGAATCCATGCTGTTCTTTACCCAAAAGGTTTCCTGCTCCTCTTATCTCTAAGTCTTCCATGGCAATCTTAAAACCCGAACCTAATTCAGAATACTGTTGAATGGTATTCAACCTCTTCTTTGCTTCTTGAGAAATTACTCCTTTCTTAGAGATAAGAAAATAACAATAAGCTGGTCTATTGAATCTACCCACCCTTCCTCTTAATTGATGTAGGTCTGCCAAGCCAAAAGAATCAGCCTCATCTACAATTAAAGTATTTACCGTAGGAATATCAATACCTGCCTCAATAATTGCTGTAGAGACTAAAACATCTATTTCTCTATTTAAGAAATCTAACATTGTCTTTCCAATTTGAGATGGAAACATTCGACCATGGATAAAGTCTAAACTTATATCAGAAGGTAAAATATCTCTTAATCTCTCTATCAAGTTTTGGATATCAAAGATACGATTATGTACAAAATAGACTTGACCTTCCCTTTTCTTCTCATTGGTTATTGCTTGATAAATTAAGTCTTCATCATATTCGGTACAGTAGGTCTTAATAGGTAATCTGTTTTCTGGAGGGGTATTTATTACTGACAGGTCCTTTATCTGCATTAAAGACATATAGAGAGTTCTCGGAATAGGTGTAGCTGTAAGCGTAAGGATATTGCAATCTGTTCTTAGTCTCTTAAATTTTTCCTTTTCTCTTACACCAAACCTTTGCTCTTCATCAATGATTAAGAGACCTAAATCTTTGAATTTGACATCTTCAGCCAAAAGTCTGTGAGTTCCGACGACAACATCGACTAAGCCTTCGGCTATCTCTTCAATTATTCTCTTCTGTTCTTTCTCTTTTACCAATCTTGAGAGCATCTCTATATTGACAGGAAACTTTTTTAATCTATTTTTAAGGTTATGGTAGTGTTGCTCAGCTAAAATTGTAGTAGGTGAAAGAAAGGCAGTCTGTTTTCCATTTATCGCCGCCCGGAAAGCTGCTCTCATTGCTATCTCTGTCTTGCCATACCCCACATCTCCACACAAGAGTCTATCCATACATTTGGCTTGCTCCATATCTTCTCTTACTTCTTCCCATGCTTTTTTTTGATCGGCTGTCTCTTTAAAAGGGAACCCTTTCTCAAATTCTTTTTCCCACACTACATCTGGTAGATACTTAAATCCTCTCTTTACCTTCCGTAAAGCTTGTATAGTCAACAGTTCCCAAGCAAGTTTTTGGATTCCTTGCATTACCCTCTTTCTTGTGCGTAAGAAATCGTGTGTTTTAAGCGAATTCAATTTTGGTTTCTGTTTGCTGAAGCCGATGTATTTGTGTAATTTTGTAACATCATTTACAGGTACGAATAACTTTTCTTTTTGATCATATTCAATAACTAGGTGATCTATGAGTTGATCTCTGATCCTAATTTTCTCTAAACCCAGATATCTTCCAATCCCATATCTTGTGTGAACAACAAGGTCTTGGGGTTTGATATCTAAAAAGTTCTTTATGGGAGTATCCTCGGCAAAATGCCGAATTCTTATAGATTTCATTCTTTTTATGGGCAGAATTATTAAAAAAGTGTGATCCCAGAAACTCTCACCAGTACCAATATCTATACTCTTCAAGGTAATAATTTCATCATCCTGCCATTCAACTCTTACGGGTAACTCAAAAGTAGCTGGCCAAACATCTAAAATAGAACCTCTAAACGCAAAATCTCCTACTTCAGAGATCTCTTCTTGCTTTCTGTAACCAAGTTCAAAGAGCATACTCTTTACCTCTCTCATATCGATAGTTTGGCAGATATACAACTTTAAAGATCTAAACATGGGATTTTCTGGCAAGAGCTAAGACTAAAGGCGAGGCGATGTAAATTGTAGAATAAATTCCAGAGATAAAACCGACCAAAAGACAGAAACTGAAAGTATTTAAAATTCCTCCTCCAAAGAAGAATATTGCCAAAACAACTAAGATCGAAGTAAATGAAGTGATTACCGTTCTACTCAGTGTGTGATTGATAGCTAAATTTATAATTTCAGATAGTTTTCTTTCTTTCGTCTTCTTCAAGAGTTCTCTTACTCTATCATAGATGACGATCGTATCATTTATGGAGTATCCTGCAATAGTCAATAGGCTAGTCACAACCAAAAGATCTAATTGTCTATTCGCCAAACTCAAAAACCCAACCGTGATCAAGACATCATGGAAGAGAGCAATTACCCCTGCAATGGCAAAATTAAAGTGCCTAAACCTTAGCCCGATATAAAGAAGTATTCCTAAAAGAGCTAAAGATATTGCAAAGATTGCTTTCTTTCTCAGTTGTCTTCCCACCACACTTCCTACATTTTCTATTCGTAAAATCTCCAAATCTCCAAATTTCGATTTTAATTTGTCATAGACTAAATTTGCTGTGTCAGAACCTGTCCTAATCATAACTATTGAAGGCTGATCCTTAAATTGCTGAATAGAGGCTGTAGGTAAATCCATCTCTCTAAGTACAGAACGCACATCCTCAATAGAGGGAGCTTCTAAGAATTTGTATTCCTGAAGTTGACCTCCTGAAAAATCTATTCCGTAACTATCTACACCTTTCGCAAAAAAAGTATAGAGCCCTACAGATATAAGGACAATTGATATTATAAAGAAAAATCTTCTCTTACCTATAAAATCAAAATTTGTCTTCCTAAAAAATTGCTGCATTGGTAAGAATCTTATAAGATTCTTAGATAAAAGAAGTTCAAAGATTGTCCTTGTCACAAAGATTGCGGTAAAGAGAGAGGCAATTATTCCAAGTGTTAAGGTAACTGCAAAGCCCTTTATCGGTCCGGTACCAAATTGGAAGAGCAAAAACGCAGCAATTAGAGTCGTAATATTTGAATCGAATATAGCACTCAATGCTTTGGCGTAGCCTGTCTCTATTGCCTTAGCCAAAGAAACTCCTAATTTTAACTCCTCTCTTATCCTCTCATAGATTAAAACATTTGCATCTATAGACATACCTAAGGTCAAAATTATTCCGGCTATTCCCGGTAAAGTGAGGGTAGCTCCAAATAGGCCTAAGCCTCCTAAGATAATTAAGAGATTCAAAAGAAGAGCTAAATTTGCTATCAAACCACAGAAAAGATAATAAAAGATCATAAATCCTAAGACACATATTCCTCCTACAAGGGTAGCTCTTATTCCTTTTCTGACTGAATCTTGACCTAAGGTAGGCCCAACGGTTCTTTCCTCTTCAACATCCAAAGGACAGGGTAAAGCTCCTTTGGTTAAGATCATGGCAATATCCTTTGCTTCTTCAACAGCGAATCTACCAGTAATAACCGCCCTACCATCAGGAATAGGTTCACTTATACGGGGAGCAGAATAAACTTTTCCATCTAAGACTATAGCTAATCTCTTCCCTACATTTTCTCCGGTAACCTTAGCAAATTTTTTTGTTCCCTCAGAATTAAATTCCAAATGGACGATTGGCTCACCAAACTGTGTCTGATCAAATCCAACATAAGCAGAGATCAATAAGTCTCCAGTAACTTCTGCATGGGTTTCTAAGAGCAAAGGTCTCTCATCTAAATATTTTAGTTCTAAGCCTTCAGGTATCTCTCCTCCAACTGCCTTCTTAATTAGTTCAATATCTTCATTTAAAAGTCTAAATTCCAAGAAACCCCGTCTATGGATCAATTCCCATGCTCTTTTTCTATCCGCGATACCATGGAGTTGAATTACAATCTTTTCTTCACCCTGGGGAAAGATTAAAGGTTCTTTTACTCCAAATTCATCGATAACCCGGTCTCGGATAATCTCTGAGACTCTCTCTGAAATATTCTTCTTTGTCTCTTCAGATAGACCAGTTGTATCTAACCTTAATACTAAGTGCATACCTCCTTTTAAATCTAAACCTAAGTTTATTCTTTTCTCCAAAGGAAATGCAAACCAGAGAGAAACTCCAGTTACTGCCAAAATTAAAATTATCTTATAGATTAATCTCTTAGACATGGCTCTTTAATTGTGCAATAGCCGTCTTTTCTACTTCGATACGGGTATTATCATCTACTCTTAAAACTACGGTCTTTTCTTTTACATTTACGATTACCCCATGAATCCCACCTATAGTTACCACCTCATCATTCTTCTTTAACTCAGAGACCATCCTTTGATGTTCTCTTTGTTTTGCCTTCTGTGGTCTAATCACGAGAAAATAGAATATAAGAAAGATGAAGATTAAAGGAAAAAGATTTATCAAGGGATTAGGTTGATTCATGTCTATTCTCCGTAAGTTCTTTGGTTTCAGTAATTAACCTTTCTATCAATCTCTTTACCGTATCTGAAGGCACAGCTCCTTTACTCATCCAGTAATCTATCCTTTCCTTCTTCAAAGAAAGAAGCTCTTTAGAGGGATCATAGTAACCTAATTCTTCTAAATATCGTCCATCCCTAGGTTTTTTCGAATCAATAGCTACAATCCTAAAATGGTACTTTTTCTTCTTGGGTTTACCTACCTTTGCTAATCTTATCCTTACCATACCTCTCCTTTCAATGCTTCTAATAAGACTTTTGCTTTATTCTTTATCTCTAAATATTCAGACTCTGGCTTTGAATCTGCAATGATCCCTGCTCCGGCTTGGATATATACGTAATCTCTCCTAATTAGGATTGTACGGATAGTAATACAGGTATCTAAGTTTCCTGAGAAACTAAAGTATCCTACACAACCCGCATAGATAGATCTCTTTAGATTCTCTAACTCTTCGATGATCTGCATTGCCCTTACCTTGGGAGCTCCAGTTACCGTTCCTGCAGGAAAGATTGCTCTTAAAAGCTCAAAAATAGACTTTCCTTTACTTAAGGTGCCTATAACTTCACTCACCAAATGCATTACATGTGAATACTTCTCAATCTTCATAAATTCCTTTACCTTTACACTTTCTGGCTTACAAACCCTATTTAAATCATTCCTTCCTAAATCTACTAACATTAAATGTTCTGCTCTATCTTTGGTACTTTTAGAAAGCTCAGATTCTAATTTCCTATCTTCTATCTCGTCTTTGCCACGAGGTCGGGTTCCAGCAATTGGCCGGGTTAAAACCGAAGATTCCTCACACCTTACCAATGTCTCAGGTGAAGAACCGATTAAATAAAAATCTTTTAGTTTTAAATAATACATATAAGGAGAAGGATTCAAAGACCTTAAGTTCCTGTAGATAGCAAACGGCTCACATCTTAATCTCACTTTAAAACGTTGTGATAGAACTATTTGAATAGCTTCACCTTTTCTTATGTACTCTTTTGCCTTTAAAACCCTTCTCTTAAATTCATCTTTCCTAAAATTAGAAGTTATCTTAGATGTAGATCTTCTTAGATTCTGGATAGCGCCCGGTGAATAAAGATTTGATTTTAATTTTTTGCAGATCTCCTCAATAGCTTCTACAGCATATCTATAAGCAGTTATTCTGTCCTTAAAATCCTCTAAAAAGACATTTACAACTATCTTTATCTTGTGAGTCCGGTGATCAAAGATAATTAATTTATCAATGAGCATAAATAGACAATCCCAGATTCCTAAATCATCTCTATTTTTATCAGGTATCTCTTCATAGAACCTTACAGTATCATAACCTATAAAACCCACAAACCCTCCAGAGAATCGAGGTAGGCCTTCTACCCAAACAAATTTATAATCAGCCATTATCTTTTCTATCTCAGCTAAAGGATCACTCTTAGTAGCAAAGTTCTTCTTCTCTTTTTTCGTCTCTACAGTAATCGATCTTTTCTTAGTTTTAAATATGAGCTTGGGGTTACTGCCCAAAAATGAGAACCTAGCTATCTTCTCTTCACCTTCAACTGATTCTAAGAGAAAAGCGTAATCTTCAGAAGAACTATACTTTAAAAATGCCGATACAGGGGTCTCCAAATCAGCTAAGATCTCTTTGTAAACTGGAATCAGATTTCCTCTTTTTGCTAATCTTAAGAATTCTTCTTTAGTTGGATGATACATCAAATTATTTCTAACTTCCTGTAAAAACAGCTCTTATTTTGTGTATGACAACTCACTCCAATTTGCTTTACCTTGATGAGTAAGCAATCACAATCACAATCATAGAATATCTCTTTTACCCACTGGTAATTTCCTGAAGTCTCACCTTTTATCCAGAATTTTTTGCGAGAACGTGACCAGAAGCATGTCTTCTTTAATTTCAGTGTCTCTTTTAAAGATTCTTTGTTCATATACCCAAGCATAAGGACTTGTCTTGTCCTGTAATCCTGTATTATAGCAGGAATTAATCCTTTGTAATCAAATTTTAGCTCTTTTATCTCCATTCAAAAAATCCTAAAAATTAATCTTCTTCCTTTTCCTATTATGAGATCCTTTTAATTTATACTCTCGTCTCATAAAGAATATCCACATCATCTTTTTCTGCTCTCTTCTTGCGAAAGAACCAAAAATACCTAACTCTCTTATTTTGAATTTATTCTAAAAGAACTTTTTTATAGATCTTTATTTTTTCTATAATTTCTTTTGGATTTCTTACATTTTGATCTTTCATAAACTTTATCCTGTTTTTTTCTAAATCCTCTTGCTATATCGATTGCTTCTCTTAAGGAAAATTTCTCTTCATACAAGGCTTTTCCTACAACTACTCCTTCTAAACCCTTATCTTCTAATTCTTTTAGTGATTTGATATCTTCTAAAGAGCTCATTCCTCCTGAGACGATCAAGGGAATATTCACATTCTCTAAGATTCCTTTAATCTTTTTTATATTTGGACCTTTTAAAGTTCCATCTCTTAAAGTGTCAGTATAGATAATTGTCTCTAAGCCCAAACTCTCCAATCTCTTTATAAACTCTATACAATCATAATTTAAAGTTCTCCTCCACCCCCTGATGGCAATTCTATTTTTTCTCTCATCAACACTAACGGCAATTTTTCTACCAAAACCTTTTATCACCTTTCTTAGAAAATTCTCATCCTCAATTGCCTTTGTTCCTAAGATGACTCTCTCTACACCCAAATTCACTAATTCTTTAATCTCTCTTATATCTCTTATTCCACCACCAAACTGAACCTTAATATTTATTTTTCTTAAAATCTCTCTTAAGATATCTAAATTTTTAAGTTCACCTCTTAAGGCTCCATCTAAGTCAACGATATGTAAGAGTTTTGCACCTTCTTTATGCCATTTTTCTGCGATACTTAAAGGGGACTTTGAATAGACTTTTTCAAAATACCTTCCTTTAGTTAATCTAACTACACAACCTGATTTTAGATCGATTGAAGGTATAACTAACATCTAATCAAGAACTCCTTTTGTCGAAGGAACTCTTCTCTTAAAAAGAGGATTAATCTTTACAGCTTCTTTCAAAGCTAAAGCAAGAGACTTAAATATTGCTTCTAATTGATGATGTAAATCTTCTCTCTGTAGGAGCCCGACATTTATAGTAATCCTTGCATGCTGACAGAATCCTTCTAAGAAGCTCTTAAAATCTAAAAGAGAGTATTTACTCTTAGAATCTTTTATCTGGAAATTCAAATCTTTAGGACCAAGTGAACTAAAGTATAAAGCTGGTCTTCCTGAGATATCTACCACACATCTTGCTAAAGCTTCACCCATCGGAGCATATGAAAATCCAAATCTCTCTATTCCTTTCCTATCACCTAAAGCCTCTTTAAATACCTTTCCCAATATAATTCCAATATCTTCATTTATATGATGAAATTCATCTCCTTTTGCAAATAACTCTAAATCAAATAATCCAAAGAAAGAGAATATCTCTAAAAGATGATTTAAGAGAAAGATAGGTGTTTTGATTTGAGATTTACCTTTTCCATCTATATTAAGTAAGATTTTAATTTGGGTCTCTTTTGTCTTTCTTTCTAATTTTGCTTTTCTCATGCTAAAATCTCACTTTAACCGAATCTAAATGTTTGGTCATTCCCTCTATAGTTGCTATTTTCTCTAAAGGATCTCTTATTCTTTCTAAAGCCTTTTTAGAATAAGAGACCATATTTACAGATTTGATAAAATCTCTGATGTTTAATCCTGAGAAGAACTTTGCTGTTCCAGCTGTAGGTAAAACATGGGAAGGTCCTGCCATATAATCTCCTACCGACACAGGTGAGAATAGACCTAAAAAAACACAACCTGCATTTCTAATCCTCTTTAAGATTCTATAAGGGCTCCTAATCAATATCTGGAGATGCTCGGGAGAGATCTCATTAGCAATATCTGCAGCTTGATTTAAGTTTTTTGCTAAGATTATGTATCCTTGATGAACCTTATCTTTGACAAATTTAGCCAACCCTTTAGATGTAGTAACTAAAAAGACTAAAGAACCTGGATGTTCTGCTTGAGATAAAAGGTCAGAAACTACTAACTCAGGAGGTGTAAATCTATTAGCAATTACAACTAATTCTGTAGGACCAGCAAGCATATCTATATCTACATAGCCAAATACCTGCCTCTTTGCCTCTGTAACAAAGATATTTCCTGGACCAATTATTTTTGAGACCTTAGGGATCATCTTTGTTCCGAAAGCTAAAGCGGCAATCGCCTGAGCTCCTCCTATCTTGTAGATTTCATCTACTTTTAAGAGATTTGCTACTACTAAAATATGGGGATTTATGTTGCCAGATTTATCAGGAGGTGAACATAGAACTATTCTCTTTACTCCCGCGATCTTTGCCGGAAGCACTGTCATGTAAACTGTAGAGATATAAGGATGAAGACCTGCAGGTACATAGATACCTACGCTTTCTAAAGGGGAAATTTTCTCTCCCAAAATAACCCCATCAGAATCCTTTATCTTCCAAGAATTCCTCAATTGTCTCTTGTAGAACTTTGTTACATTAGAGAAAGCTATCTTCAAAACATCTATAAAATCTGTACTTACATTCTGATAAGCTGAAGAGATCTCAGACTCTGTAACCTTTAGTTGTTTTGGTGAAAGTTTTATCTTATCAAATTTCTTAGTATATTTTATTAAGGCAGTATCTCCGAGATTACGTACATCTTCTAAGATCTTAGAGACTTTCTCAGTAATACTCCTTCTTCGGTAGAGACCTCGCTCAAAGATCTTAGATAATTCTTTACTTTCTAATCTTATTAACTTCATCTCTTACAATCTCAAATACACTATCTAATGCCTCTTTTAATTTAGAGGTTTCTTTTGCTCCTGCCTCAGAAAGCATAGAGGTACCTCCGCCTGCTCCACCTAAAATATAAGCTGTTCTTCTAATAATCTTTTCCGCAGACAAACCTTTATCTTCTGCTTGCTTGGTTAAACCGCATATAAGTCTGGCTTTTCCCTGTAATTTTAAGCCTATAGTGACTACAGCTGCAGTTTCATTAAAAAATTCTCTCATAGTATCTACAGCTACCTTTAAGGTCTGGAGTGTAGGTGTAACTAAATCTGTAACATCTTCAGAAATTACCTTTATTCCCTCTATATCTTTTGCATCTTTACTTCTTAAATAGAATTCTTTCCTAAGAAGTTCTCTCTCTAATTCTTTGATTTTCTTCTCTTCTGCTTTTATCTTCTCCTCATAAGATATAACTTTGGCTTTATGTTCTATCTCTTCCTCTATGAATCTCTGATAAGCAAGTCTTCCGCATAAAGCTTCTACTCTTCTTATACCTTTAGCAATTGAAGACTCATTTAATATTTTAAATACACCAACCTCACCAGTTAAATTAAGATGCGTTCCGCCACAAAGTTCTTTGGAGATATCTCCAATAGAAATAACTCTAACCTTCTTTTCATACTTTTCTCCAAAGAATGCCAATGCTCCATCTTTTCTTGCTTCCTCAAATTCTTTGACCTCAGAAGTTACTTTGAGGTTTTCTAAGATATAAATATTTACTCTCTCCTCTATTCTCTTTAGTTCCTCATCTGATAATATCTTTGGATGAGTAAAATCAAACCTCAGTCTGTCGGGCTCAACCAGAGATCCTGCTTGCTGGATATGTTTTCCTAATATCTCTCTCAAAACTGCTTGCAATAAGTGTGTAGAAGTATGAGCTCTTGCAATTGCTCTTCTTCTCTCTCTATCTACAGAAGCAACAACTCTATCTTCAACTTTGAATCTTCCTTCTTTTACCCTACCTAAATGTAGAATTGTCTTATCCTGTCTTTTTGTATCTATAACCTCAAACTCTTTCTTAATTTTTAATCTCCCATTCTTAATTTTTATGATTCCTTTATCTCCAGTTTGACCTCCAGCTTCTCCATAGAATACAGTCCTATCTAAAATCATTACTCCGTCTTGGCCTTCAGAGATTGAATTGACTTCTGAGTTCTCTCTTATTATCTTTAAGATCTCTGCCTCATTCTCAAAATCCTTGTATCCTGAAAAAATTGTCTTCTCTTTTACTAAGAGTCCTTCTACTTCAAAGATAGCAGGTAATCTCTTCCTCGAACGCTCTTTCTGAAACTCCAAATCATATCTAAATTCATCTTCTAAAGCCTCTAAACCTCTTTTCTTTAGCCAATCTGAAGTTAACTCTAAGGGTATTCCATATGTATCATATAACCTAAAAGCGATATGGCCTAAACCAGAAAGTTTACCTCTTTTCCCCTTAAAACTGATAAATTCTCTCTCTAATAACTCAGGAGCAGTCTCCAATATGGAAAAGAAATCTTCTTCTTCTTCAAAGATGATCTTTTTTGCTCTCTCGATATTCTCTTTCAATTCAGGATAAGCTGAACCCATAACCTCAGATACCGAAAATGCAGTCTTATATAAAAAAGGGTTATTTAGCCCCAGAGACCTTCCGCATAACAAGCTTCTCCGGATAAGTTTTCGCACCACATATCCTCTCCCTTCATTAGAAGGTATTACTCCATCACTGATCGCAAAGCAGATTGCTCTAATATGATCAGAGATAGCATAGATAAATTGATAATCTGATTCTTTGAGTGGTGGATTAGAAATTAAAGATTCTATGGATTTAGTAATGGGTAAAAATACATCGATTTTAAAATTGGTTTCTACTCCTTGTAAGACAGATGCCATCCTCTCCAAACCCATACCTGTATCGATATTCTTGCTTGGTAAAGGCTCTAATATCCCTGCATCTTTACGATCAAATTGAGTAAAGACTAAATTCCAAACCTCTACAAATCTACCGCATTCACACCCAGGAAGACAATTCTCTTTCTTACATTTTGCTTCAATGCCTCTATCAAAGAATACCTCAGAACACGGCCCACAGGGACCATTTGGACCTTCTTTGATCGCATTTGAAGGCCAGAAATTCTCTTTTTCTCCAAATCTCAAAATTCGATCTTTAGGTATTCTTACTTCTTCTCTCCAAATAGAGTATGCCTCATCATCGTCTTTATAGACAGAAGCCCAGAGAAAATCAGCTTTTAACTTTAACTCCTCAGTTAAGAATTCCCAAGCCCAAAGGATTGCCTCTTTTTTAAAATAGTCTCCAAAAGAAAAACTTCCTAACATCTCAAAGAATGTATGGTGGTAAGGTGTCTTTCCTACTTTCTCCAAATCATCTGCTCTCAAACACTTCTGACAACTCGCTGCCTTCTTAAAATCAGAGATTTCTCCTAAGAATTGCCTTTTAAATTGATTCATACCCGCAGAAGTAAAGAGAACTGTAGGATCTTGTGAAGGAATCAAAGAATCTGATTTAAAAACTTTGTGATTCTTCTTGGAGAAGAAAGATAAAAACTTTTCTCTTAAAACATCTGATCTCATCTGTTCTTTTATTCATCTTAGAAACTTATTTATAATATCTAAAGCTATATCAGAAGAAAAACCTCTTCTTAAAAGAAAAGAATAAATCCTTCTTTTTGCTTTCTCTGGATCTATTCTCTGAATAATCTTTCTAAATCTCTCTTCAGCTATTCCTTTTGCTATATCGTATTCAGAGTAGAAATTCTTTAACTTGAAGATTTCTTCCTCAATTATTCTTTCAGAAATCCCTTTTTCTCTTAATTCATATGTGATTCTCTTTAAACCAAAGGGCTTTTGTATTCTTGATTCTATCCAACTCTTTGTGAAAGCAGAATCATTGATGTAATTCAAGCTTTTAAAATATTCGATTACGTCTTCAATTACGTCTTTACAAAATTGTCTTCTCTTTAACTTATCTCTTATCTCTTTCTCTGTCCGTAATCTAAACTTAAAGAGTTTAAAACAGTAGGCCTTCGCTTTATCAAAATCATATCTCACTCTTTTACCAAAAATAAACCTCTTCTTGTCCTTATAAGACAATTCCCTTTTAGATCTTTGATAATTCTATTGAAATCAGATAAGTCTCTTATCTTCTGATGATTGATCTTTAAGATCAAATCTCCTCTAATTAGTCCTGCTTCATCGGAAGGGGAATCGGGTTCAACATCTATAATAATAACTCCTTCTTTCTCCTCTATCCTGTATCTCCGGCTAAGTTCAGGTGTCAATTCTTCTACTGCCATTCCTCTAAAGGCCTTTTCAGAGGCTTCAGTTAATCTCTCTAAATCTTCCGGTCTCTCTCCAATCTCTACCTCTAAGACCATCTCTTTCTTATTTCTGAAGATCAACAACTTTGCTTTTTTCCCTACTTCAGTTTTTGAGACATGTTTAATCAAGTCTTGGATATTACTAATCTCTTTATTCTCAAATTTCAAGATAATATCATCTTCCTTTATCCCTGCTTTTTCTGCTGGAGAATCAGAGAGAACACTGACTACTAAAGCACCCTTCTTTTCTTCAAGGCTGAAATGTTCTGCTAAATCTTCGGTTAAATCCTGAACAGTTACTCCTAGCCATCCGTAAAGGATCTTCTTTCCTTCGATGAGCTGGTTGACGATCCTTTTAGCTATATTTATGGGAATAGCAAATCCAACTCCTTGATAACCGCCAGTTGTAGAGATAATTGCTACATTTATGCCAATGATTTCTCCCTTTAAATTTACCAAAGGACCTCCTGAATTTCCTGGATTTATTGCAGCATCTGTCTGGATTAGATCTGAATAGTCTCTATCTCGAGATA
>DDKR01000053.1 GCA_002340085.1 Candidatus Omnitrophica bacterium UBA2593 | reverse complement strand
GAGAGAAAGAATCATATAGAGATCTTGAAATGAAAGAAAGACTACTTACAATTGGAGAGGTATCAGAGATCTTAGGGATCTCAGAGGATAGAGTATCTGAGCTCGTCCAAAGGAATGAAATTCCTGCATATAAGATTGGAGGTATTTACCTAAGATTTAAAAGAGAACAGATAGAGAAATTAAAGGGTAAGCTTAGAGATACCCTCACCAAATTACAAGAATCTGAGAAATCACAGAGAGATGAATACACACTCTCTCAAAAAATAAAGGATTTCTTTTACTTTTACGATTTCTATATCCTTTGTTCTCTTATAATCCTTCTCCTCCTAATTTTCATCATTAGAGGTTAAATGGCTATTTCTGGTTTAGAGATCTACAAACTTCTTCCCAAAGCTAACTGTCGCCAATGTGGTTACTCTACGTGTCTTGCCTTTGCCTTGCAATTAGCAAAAAGAGAGACTCAATTAGATAAATGTCCTCATGTATCTGAAGAAGCAAAGAAGATATTAACAGAATCTTCTCTTCCACCTATAAGGTTGATAACCTTAAGTAGAGACAAGACTCAATTAGAGATAGGAAACGAAACTGTTCTTTTTAGACATGAAGAGAAGTTTCACCATCCTGCAGGTGTAGGGATTATCTTAGAAGATGACTTAACCGAAGATGAATTTATCAAAAAAGTCTCCCAAATTAACAAACTGAGATTTGAAAGGATAGGTCAAATCTTAGATCTAAACCTAATTGCTTTAAGACAGAAACAGAAAGATCCTAAAATTTATCTAGACAGATTAGATTTCATCTTGGAGAATTCTTTACTTATTCCTATTCTTATGACTGAAGACAAGACTTTACTATCAAAAGCAAGAGACCTCTGTAAAGACTCTCAGGTTTTAGTCTATTGTGCAGATATAAATAACTACCAAGATATGGTGAATTTGGCTAAAGAGAAAAACTTTATCTTGGTTGTAAAGGCTGGAAATTTAGATGAATTGACAACTTTAATCTCAAAGATAAATCTTGAAGGCTTTGAAGATCTCATCTTAGATGTAGGTGAAAAACCTCTAAGAAATAAGATCTGGGACTTTACCCAAATAAGGAGGCAATCCCTTAAAAAGAAGAATAGGATATTGGGTTATCCTCTTTTAGGTATTGTAGAAAATACACATCCATACCAACAGATCTTAGAAGCAATTACATTAATGGCTAAATACGCAAATATCGTTCTCTTAGGAGGAACAGAGCCCTGGCAGATGTTAGCCCTTCTTACTTTTAGACAGAGTCTCTATGCTGACCCTCAGAAGCCATTACAGGTAGAATCAAAAGATTATCCGGTAGGAAGTGTTACAGATAAGTCCCCGGTATTAGTAACGACAAATTTCTCCTTAACATTCTATACGGTGTTACCTGAGATAGAAGCAAGTAAAATTCCTTCTTACCTTATCTCTGTAGATACAGAAGGAATGTCGGTATTAACTAGTTGGGCAGCAGAGAAATTTACTCCGGAAAAGATCACTGAAACCATAAGGAAATGTAGAATAGAGGAGAAAGTAAGCCACAGAAGCTTAATAATTCCTGGTTATGTAGCAGTGATGAAAGCAGACTTAGAAGAAAAATCTGGGTGGCAGGTAATCGTAGGTCCCCGAGAAGCAGCAGGAATCCCCCGGTTTTTAAAGAATCTTTCTTAAATGATATGGAAAAATTTAAAGTTATTTTTTATCCCTCCCATGTAGATAGGTTTGGCAAATATCCGCAAATTGGCTCTCTTTCGTCAAGCAAATTGGAAGGTTACAGTAACCTTAGGAAAGAGAAACGGAACTGTAGAGATTGTCTTAATCGAACCAGGAGATACCTTGCAAAGAAATTATGGATTAGCCTTTGATAGTGGGACGACTACAATCTCTGGAGAATTAATCAATCTAAATACAAAAGAGATACTCTCTATAAAAGCAACATACAATCGACAGACAAATTTTGGCTCAGATATAATATCGCGTATCATCTATTTTAATTGGTGCAAGATAGATTCTTTTATCTTAAGATGCTTATATGATGTCTGGAGAGATTGTCTCTCGAATGATTTACTTTGAGTTATCCACAGATCTTAGATATTTTGATGAGTACACAACAGCCTTATTTTTCCCTCATACAGATGAAAGTAGATTCCCTAATATAAGATTTTAAAGATGGCTTTAGAACTATACAAAGAGAAGTGGTCAGGTGAAGTCGAAATCGTAAATATAGGAGATAAGAAGAGAGTCTGTGTGGGTGGACAAACCACCTTACCTTTTCTCTTTGAAGAAGGAGGTTTTCCTTGTAGGCCTGTAATAGCTTTAGAGGTCTGGGATATTCCTCCTTTAGATTGGTCAGATAACTTAGTTACAGCTTTAGGAGACGCTATAAAAGATCCCCTTAGATGGGCAAAAGAGGCTGAAAACTTAAGTATAGATCTTCTCTGTTTAAGGCTCTATGGAATACATCCTGAGGGTCTGAATAGGTCGACAGAGGAAGTTATAAATATTGTTAAAGACATCTCTGAAGAGGTATCACTTCCTCTTATCATTATTGGATGTGGTGATGATTCTAAAGATAGTTTAGTCCTACATGAAGTGAGTGAAGCTATGAAGGGAAAACAGTTATTGATTGGAGAAGTAACCCAGAGCAATTACAAGACCTTAGCAGTTTCTTGTTTAGCCGATGGACACAACATCATCGCCCAGTCTCCTCTCGATATAAACATTGCTAAACAATTGAATATTTTGATCTCTGAAATGGGCTTACCTCTAAATCGAATTGTGATCAATCCTACAACCGGAGGCTTAGGTTATGGCTTAGAATATACATATTCGATCATGGAAAGAGCAAGGTTAGCTGCTCTCTCAGGAGATAGGATGTTGGGGTGTCCTTTTATCTGTTTTGTTGGCCGAGAATCCTGGAGGGCAAAAGAAGCAAAGGCAAAGTTCTCTGAGTACGCAGATTGGGGAGATGAATATAAAAGAGGTGTTATTTGGGAAGCTGCAACTTCATGCGGACTCTTACAAGCAGGAGCAGATATTTTAGTTATGCGTCATCCTGAGGCAATTAAGATTGTAAAAGAATACATCGAAGACTTAACGAAAGAAGAATGAAGAAAGAATTTTTTAGAAAAAAACGAGTTAAATTTGAAGAGATAAAAGTAGGGAAATAGTCTATCTGGGTCTTCTATTAAATTTCTATACCAGTAATTGTCTTTTGAGATGTGAAAGGCTAAAATTTTTTTGAAGAGTCTTTCTATAGAAATAAAAATAGATACTATTTAAATGATAATAAATTAAATGATAATAAATATCTGATATCTTTAGAAGAGTGTCGATGAAATTTTTTGTAAGGAGGAAGAGATGTTTATAGTTGGTGAGTTGATCAATGGGATGTATAAGAATGTAAGTAGAGCGATTAGAGAGAAGGATAGAAGCTTAATTCAAAGATTGGCCTTAGAGCAGATAGAGTGCGGTGCAGATGCCTTAGATGTAAATTGTGGACCTTTATCCAAAGATCCTAAGGCAGATATACAGTGGCTTGTTCAGGCTATCCAGGAAGTAAGTGATTCGCCTCTAACCTTAGATTCTACAAAACCTGAGGTAATCGAAGAAGGCTTGAAATTAATGAAAAATAAAGCAATTATAAATTCTACAACTGCAGATAAAGAGAAATTAGAAATTTTAGTTCCTTTAGCTTTAAAGTATAAGGCATCCTTGATTGCTCTTACAATGGATAAAAAGGGAATTCCTCAAAATAAGGATCAGAGAATAGAGCTTGCAGTAAGTATTTTAGAGAGCTGTCAGAAATATGGGTTTTCCGTCGAAGAATTATATTTAGATCCTGTAGCCTTACCAGTCAATGTCGCCCAACAACAGCAGAAAGATGTATTAGAATCGATAAGAGATTTTAAATTATTATCGAGTCCTCCACCAAAGACGATCGTTGGTTTAAGTAATGTTTCTCAAGGTGCAAAGTATAGATCACTCATTAATCGTGCATTTTTGGTAATGGCTATAAGTTCAGACTTAGATGCAGCAATCTTAGATCCTAAAGATAGGGAGTTAATGGGTACCCTTATAAGCTCAGAGTTAATCTTAAATAGATTCATCTACTGCGATTCATATATCGAGGTTTATAAGAAAAAATGAAGAAGATAAGAGTATCTGGCTTGATTACATAGATTTCTGGGGAATTTTAAATTTGTGTTATAATAAGTTTTGAGGCGGAGTAGCTCAGT
>DDKR01000056.1 GCA_002340085.1 Candidatus Omnitrophica bacterium UBA2593 | reverse complement strand
TTTATCTTATCTTTAAGTACTTCTTCAATAATTCTTCCCCCTGGAAGACCAGTCAAAGGGACTGCATAAAAACTGTATTGAGACCTTCTAATTGCCATCTCTATACGGATGCGTAAATCAAGTGGATCAGGGGGTTTGATGAGATAGTCATCTATTCCTTGCTTGAGATCTAAAAGTTGTGATCGTAGTTGACGTTTATTTATCAAGATGATAAGTGGAATGGAGGCAGTAAAGAAATCATTCTTAATCAAACGACATATCTCAAGGTGGGATTTACGGACAGATTGGACATCTATGACAATTACTCTCGGTGAGATTTTCTTAATCAGTGTTAAATCATAAACGGAAGAATCATAAAGATAGACCTTATACCCCCAACCAGAAAAACAAAGGTTAAGCACCTCAAGTAACTTTTTATCTGAGGATATAATCAGTATACTCGTTATATTTTCCATCTATTTATCTTAAGCATTTTATCTTAAAGAAAACCCCCTGCAACGATTTGTTGTTACAGAGGGCTAGCCTATTCTTTTAAATGCATTAACCTACTAATTTGTCGAACTCTTCTACAGCTATAGCTGGAGAAGTAGTAAAAGCAATACCTGTTAATTTTGTAAGCGTAACCGATGCTTTGATTGCCTCAGAGACCCCAGGAAAATCCACTACAAAAACTAAATCATAAACACCCAACAATGCATACATCGAATCTACTGCACCTTTACATTCTTCGATGATACCGGTTACTTTCTTTGTTCTTTCTACAGTGATTCCTTTAACTGCTTCTGCAGAATACTTTCCCAACATTAGAAATTTTGCCATCTCCTCACCTCCTTTAATAAATTTGATAACTTAACAGAGGTTTTGGCAATTACCTACCATTACTCTGCAAGCTATACTTTTATTATTTTACTCTTTTAAAAAAAATTTTCAACAATTTTATCTATCTCGCTACTACAAGATAAATGCTTCTCTCAAGTATTCCTTTTTAGCCATCTCAATAGACTCTTGAGTCTCTTTTAAAGTATCTTAGGCGACTATTTTGTTATATTGTCTCTTTACCTATTTTGATGTTGTATGACAGCCTTTAAAGATTCGATGAGTTTTATGGCTTCTCTCTTTGTCAGTCTATCAAGCTTAGATTTATGGTAGTATTTGTGTATGAAGTTGTTGAGATGTTCATCAGTCCAATCCAATTGTTGAACTAAATATTTGATATACAGTTTCTGTCTTATAGTTAGACCAAACCGATTTATCTGATAATATTTACTCCGGACAAAATATCTCAACAATTTCTTAAAATCCTTTTCATCTAAATCCTTTGCACTCCTTACACCTGCTACTTGTTGAAGAATTCCTCTATATTCAGTCTCGCCTAAGTTTAATTCTTTCTTAACAATATGTATAACCGCCAATTTCTTTTTATCTATCATTCTTTCTTAAAATCTCTATAAAGATTCACAAGAGATATTTTTTGAATATCTTCATCATAGATAAAGACCAATAATTAAGTCTCTAGGGAGGGGGGGAAGGAAGAGTGAAAGAATCTTTTTATCTTCTGGATATCTCTTCTTATGTTTTTCTTTAATTCTTCGATATCAGAAAATTTTTTTTCATTGCGTATCTTCTTTATAAATCTTATCTCTAAGTTTCTTCTATAGAGAGATTTCTCAAGATCAAATAGATGGATTTCGATCTGCCGAGGAATACTTTTTCCAAGTGTTGGTCTGCAACCTATATAACATACACCTCTGTATTCGGTGTTCTTTTGAACTGCTCTCGCCATATAAACTCCTGAAGGTAAAAAACAGGGGATAAAGGGGCGGATATTTGCGGTAGGATAATTCAATTTCTTCCCTAAACCTTTTCCTTTAATCACCTTACCAAAGACAGAATAATCTCTCCTCAAAAGCTTCTTTATTCTTCTAAGATCTCCTCTCTTTATAAGTTCTCTTATCGAAGTAGAATTGATAACTCTTGAATCCGACTTCTCAAGAGATAAAGGATTCAATCTGAAATTAAATCTTTCTGCATAACTGGATAACAAATTTATATCTCCTTCTGCTTTTCTACCAAACCTAAAATTTTTTCCCACAATTATCTCAGAGGGCTGAATTCTTTCCAAGATATATTTAGATATAAAATCCTCTGGGTCTAAATTTGAGAGACTCTTTTTGAATTTAACTACTATACAAACATCGACACCCATCTCAGATAACAATTTCAAACGATGAGATACCGGATAAATGAGAAATTGAGAATCTGGATTAGGATAAAATGTAAGGACAATACTTTTGGATTTCTCCTCCCCTGCCCTTAAAACCAATTCTCTTATGATTCTTTGATGACCAGCATGCATACCATCAAAGACACCTATACTCAAGATATTCTTTTTTAAACTTCCTTTAAATTTTGAAATCCCGTATATGACTTGCATCTATCTTCTCTAAAGGGATGGAATCTTCGATTTTAAAAGGTCCAACTGAAATCCTCCTTATCTTGGAGATATGGGCAAAACAACCCAATCTCTTTCCAATCTCAGAAACTAAAGCCCTCACATAAGTTCCCTTAGAACACTTAAGATAAAATTCTACTTCAGGAGGAGAAAATCTTAATAAACTCAATTCATCGATCCTTATCTTCCTTGGATTTCTCTCAACCTCAATCCCCTTCCTTGCCAATTCATAGAGTTTTTTCCCCTTAAATTTAATCGCTGAAACCATGGGGGGTATCTGATGGATCTCTCCGCAGAACTCTTTAAATGCACTCGATATTCTCTCTTCAGTTACATTTTCATAGGAAGACTCTCTTAGAATCTTTCCTTCTGAATCGCCTGTATCAGTCTCAGCACCTAATCTCATCGTTGCAATATACTCTTTGTTTAGTTTTTCAAAATTCTTAAAGGATTTTGTCATTTCTCCCAAGAGGATGACTAAAACTCCCGATGCTATAGGATCTAAGGTACCTGCATGGCCAACTTTTCTAACTCTTAATCTTCTTCTTACAAATTCTACAACATCGAAAGAAGTCATCTTCAAGGGTTTATCAATGATTAGAATACCCTCCATCTATCTTAACAACTCTCTTGCTTTCTTTAAGACCAAATTTTTTGCAACTTCTAATTCTTTATTTATCGTACAACCTGCAGCAGTCCGATGGCCTCCTCCACCGAAAAACCTGGCGAGCCTTGCTACATCGAATCCCTCTTTAGACCTTAAATTTACCCTAATCTCTTTTGGATGTATCTCTTTGAAGAGGATAATCAACTTTGCTCCTCTTATAGAACGGGCGAAATTAAGAACATTCTCAGTGAGATCATAATGAGATCTCTTCTTCTTCAAAATTTCTCTATTCATCACAAGATAAAATATCTCACCCGATATATCTTTCTCCAAGGAAAAAAGTATCTGTGAAATTAACTTTACATCTGAGTAAGGAATAGACTCGTATATGCGATAGTAGATATCACTTATAGGCAATTTAAACTGGAGAAGTTCAGAGATAGCTCTATGTGTAAACTTAGTCGTATTAGGATAACGGAATGAACCTGTATCGGTGAGGATACCCGTATACAGAAGAACAGCAACATCTCTCTTTATGGGCTTATTCAATTCTTTATAGAGTTTATAGATCATTTCACAGCAAGATGAACTATCAGGCTCCAACCAATTGATCTGGCCAAATCTCTTGTTAGCTCGATGATGATCTATATTTAAAATTAATTTACCCTTTGTAATTAAATCTTTTACTTTCCCACATCTATTTAGATCTGAACAATCTAATACTACAAAGACATCGAAATCGAAGTTTCCTTTTGGTTGTTTGATCTTTCTTCTTCCAGGCAAAAACAGATACTCTCTTGGTACCTTATCCTCATTTACAATGACTACCTGCTTTTTCTCATCTTTTAAGAGTTCTGCCATTGCCAACTCTGAACCTAAAGCATCTGCCTCTAAATTTATGTGGGAAGTAATAAGAAATTTGGAATTTTCCTTTATAGCTTTAATTATTTTCTCTAAACTCATCTCTTAATCTGTCTAACTCCTTTTGTAGTTCAATACTGTACTCTACAGAAGGATCCAATTTAAAGCTGATCTCAGGAGTAAATCTTAAATTTAACCTCTCTGAAATCCTTCTCTTTATAAGACTTTTGGCATTGTTTAATCCCTCTACTGCTCTCTTCTTTCCTTCTTCGTCGGATAAAACACTGAAGTAGATTTGAGCAAATCTTAAATCTTTGGATAGATTTACCCTTGTGATGGTTATGAATCCTAAACGCGGATCAAATAGCTCGTTCGAAATTATATCACTTATCTCTCTCTTTAAAGTTTCGGCTACCTTTTTCTGTCTTTCCACCTTAGATCAACTGTACATTGTAATCGAGAACTTGACACCAATTATCTCTCTCTATGAAATTGATGATTTGATTGATTATTTGATTTACAGAGCGTTTATCTCCTCCTACATTTACTATAGACAATACCGATTTCTGCCATTTATCTTGGGCATCAGACTCAATGAGAGAGATATTGAATTGCCTACGCAGTCTTGCCTTAAGACTACTTAAGATGACTCTTTTATCCTTCAAAGAGTTACTCTTTTGAATCAGCAAAGTCACATTCAGTATTCCGATAATCATCTTTTATTTGGATCTTCTTGATTTTACTTTTCAGAAATTCTATCTCTTCTTCCTTTGTCTTTATTATACCATTAATCTTTCTATACAGAGTCTGCCTTAAAATCCTTTTAAATTCAGGTCCTGGCTTGACTCCTAAGTTTTTAAGATCTGAACCTTTAACCGATATCTTTATTTTGTTGTAGACTTTCAAGAAATCCCCTATCCTCTTTGTAACAATCTTTTGGTCTGTTTTAGCTAAAACTGAAATTATTGCCTCATAACTTAAGGGTCCTAAAATTTTGAAGATCTGATGAGGAGAAAGTGTCTTTTCTTTCAATTTTTTTATAACTGAATCTATCTTTTCCTTATAAGAAATAACTCTCTTTCTCTCTCCTTTTCTAAAAGCGAAAGATTTTAAGACAAAAATCGTCTGCTTTTTGTCCAGAGTGTTTAGTAGGCCTATGAAGTAAATGAGCCAGGAATCTAATTCTCTCTCTTTAGATAAGTTTTTCTTAAACCATAATATCCTCTTCTCTATCTTCTTTAAAAAGCCTAAATCTTTAAGGATCAGCTCTGGATGAATAAATTTAAACCCACAGATCCTTTTAATTCTGTAAATGCATCTTAAAGGACGAGTTTCCTTTAAGATAAGAATCAGTTCATCTCTGAGTCTATGGGGGTTTACTTTTTCTAAGAGATTTTCCTTTACTGCTTCCTTTAATAACCTTAATGTTTTTTTCTCAAATTTAAAGTTAAACCTCTCTTTAAATCTTATTGCCCTTAAGATTCTTGTAGGATCATCAAAAAAACTCAAATTATGCAGAATTCGGATAAGTCCTTTTTCTAAATCTTTTTTCCCATCAAATTGATCGACCAATCTACCGAAATCAGCCTTAGAGATATCTACAGCCATAGCATTGATTGTGAAATCTCTTCTTGCCAAGTCGTCGGAGATCTTTCCAAAACTTACTTTTGGTAGACTCCCAGGATACTCATAAGTCTCTCTTCTTGCTGAGGCTATATCTATCTTAAACTCTTTATCTCCAAGTGTAGCTGTGCCAAATCTCTTGTGGTAAACAAGTTTTTTATTCAGTTTTTCGGCTAATTTACCTGCAAACTCTATACCGTCGCCTTCTACAACCACATCTAAATCGAAATTTTTGACTCCTAAAATTAGATCTCTCACAAAGCCACCTACCAAATACACTTTACATCCTAAGTCCTCAGCAGTATTACTTACTAAATAAATGAGCCCTTGGATCTCTTTAGGTAATCTTTCTAAATATTCTCTAACTGATTCCATCGGTCTTATCTAATAAGTTATGGCCTCGGATGATACCTCTTATGTATAGCTTTAAGACGATCTTTATCTATATGTGTATAAATCTGGGTTGTAGATATATCAGAATGTCCGAGTAATTCTTGAACGAATCTTAAATCCGCTCCTCTCTGTAAAAGGTGTGTGGCAAATGAATGTCTCAAAGTATGAGGTTTAACTTTAAGTTTTATGTTTGCAGATCTAACATATTTTTTTATAATCTTCCATATGCTTTGACGTGAGAGTCTGTTCTTCTGTCGATTTAAAAAAAGATAAGGAGATCTTATACTTCCTCTTACTTTCTCTAAGTACCTTTTAATTGCTAAGACTGCTTTTTTACCTATGGGTATAATTCTCTGTTTACCTCCTTTACCGAAACAGCGTAAGTAACCAACATCTAAATCAACATCATCTAATTTTAAATCTACAAGTTCAGAGCATCTTAAGCCTGCCGCATACATAGTCTCCAAAATCGCTCTATCTCTAATCCCTATCTTATCTTTTGATTTGGGTTGCTCTAAGAGTCTCTGGACTTCTAAGATACTCAAAGATTCAGGGATGTGTTTATAGATCTTCGGTGACTCCAACATATCTGTAGGATCAGATAGAATTTTACCCTCTCTCAATAAGAAACGATAAAAACTCTTTATAGCAGCTAAACTCCGAATGATCGAGTTTGTCGACAAACCTGACTCTTTCTGCTTCAACATAAAATCTGTAATATCACTCCTTGTAGTTTTATCTAAAGATTCTGTCCTTTGGTCTTCTAAAAAACTTATATAGGAATTCAGATCCTTCGAATAAGAGATAATCGTATTCTGAGAGAGATTCCTTTCTACAGACAGATAATTTAAGAAGTCATCGATTAAATCTTGCATAAGAAAAAATTATATCTCTTCTCTTCTTCCAAAGTAGAAGCTGGACCATGACCGGAAAGTATCTTTACTCTATCAGAAAACCTTGATAATAATTTCTCTCTAATTGAATTTAAGAGTTGCTTTTGATCTGCTAAGGGAAAATCTGTCCTCCCCACCCCATCTTTAAAGAGCGTATCACCTGTAAACAGAATTTCTTCCTCCTCTAAATAGAGACAGATACTTCCTGGAGTGTGACCGGGTGTGTGGATGACTTCTAAGTTTACCTCATCTAAAGATAATCTTTCTTTATCCTCTAAAGTTTTTACTTCACAATTTAAAATAAAGGGTAATGAGAAAAAATTAGATAAGTTTAATTCGGGTGAGAATAAAAAATCTTTATCTTTTTTATGGATATAGACTGGTAAACCAAATTCATTATCACAACCTATGTGATCGATATGTGCATGGGTATTTATGATGAAGATCGGTCTTAATTTGTATCTATTGATTCTGGTCTTTATCTTTGAGTATTCAGCTCCAGGATCAATGACTATAGCATTCTTCTTTTCTGTACCGAGGATATAGCAATTTGATTGGAATTCACCTGTGATTACCTTCTCTAAAATCATCTAATAAAATCTTTTATCTTTGAATAAGAGAAACTTTTAGAGATTTTAGTCTTTAAACTTATACATTGATTCTTTAAATTGTAGAATTTATCTTGACTTAAAAATCCTCTTATCTGATTTTCGATATCTTCTATTTTTTGAATATAGGGTTCTAATTCTTTCTGTTTTTCTTCTTTTAGAACTGACTGCATCTTCAAAAGATTCGCTTTTGCTTCTCTTACACATTCAGCCCTCTTCTTCTGATTAGCTGCTGGCTCTAAATGATTGATTAACTCATCCAACCAACTCCTAAAGATAAAATAATAGTCTTTATACATATCATGTATTGAGTAAGTAGACTCTGGATAAACTTCAAAGACTAAGACAGGTTCTTCTGTTATCTTTGGTCTCTTTGGTTTGCGGGTAAATTTTCTCGTAAATGCCTCACAACCTGCTAATAGAATGTAAAGTGTAAAGTATAGAATGTAAAGCGAGATCTTTAATTTCATTTAATCATCTCCTTAAATTCTTCTTCATCAATAATCTTTATTCCTAATTTCTTTGCTTTATCGTACTTTGAGCCTGGGTTTTTACCTACCACAACAAAATTTGTATTTTGGCTTACCGATGAAGAAGTAGCCCCACCAAATTCTCTTACAATCTTTTCTGCTTCTGTGCGGCTGAATTCCTCTAACTCTCCAGTAAAGACAACGGTCTTACCAATAAAAGAGGTCTTCTTAACTTTTATGACTTCTTCTTTTGTATTTAAGCCTGCTCTCTTTAGTTTCTCAATGAGTTTTTTTGAGCGTGAGTTCCTAAAGAATTCAACTATGCTCTCTGCCATAATTTCACCTATCTCATAGATCGCCTCAAAATCAGATCTTTCTGCTTGAACTAAATTATCTAAAGTCTTAAATTTCTGAGCTAAGAGATAAGCTGCCTTTTCTCCTATATGTCTTATCCCTAAAGCATAGAGTAAACGAGAGAGTGGTCTTTTTTTGCTGGCCTCAATAGCTATTAAGAGATTCTCTGCTTTCTTATCAGCAAATAATTCTAATTTTAAAAGGTCTTCTTTTTTTAAGAGATAGATATCGAAAAAATCTCTAACTAAATTGTTCTTTACCAACTGCTCTACAACCGATTCACCCATCCCCTCAATATCCATGGCTGCTCTTGAAGCAAAATGGATTAGGCCTTTCTCTAATTGTGCAGGGCAAGAGATATTTATACACCGATAGGCAACTTCTTCGGTTTTCTCTTTTATTATCTTCTCTCCACAGACAGGACACCTCAAAGGGATCTTGAATGACTTTTCTTTTCCTGTCCTTACAGTTTCAACTACTTTTATTATCTTCGGAATCACCTCTCCTGCTCTCTCCAAAACCACCCTGTCTCCTACTCTCACATCTAATCTTTCTATCTCATCAAAATTATGTAAGGTCGCCCTACTGATACTAACTCCTCCACATTCTACAGGCTCTAATTCTGCAACCGGAGTTAAAACCCCTGTCCTTCCTACTTGAACTACTATATCTTTTAACCTCGTAGTTACCTGTTTGGCAGGAAATTTATAAGCAACTGCCCAGCGTGGAGATTTTAGAGTAAAACCGAGAGTTTTCTGTTGAGAGAGAGAATTTACCTTTATGACTACACCATCTATGTCATAAGAAAGCTTCTCTCTTTTTTCTTGCCACATCTTACAGAAATCAATGACAGAATCTAAATCCTTACAGAGCATACGGTTTGGATTTATCCGCATACCAAAACTCTTTATTTTTTCTAAAAATTCCCAATGCGTCTTAAAAGCTTTTCCCTTGTATGCACCTAAGGAATGAGCAAAGAAGTTGAGATGCCTTTCTGCTACAATGGAGGAATCTAACAATTTCAAAGAACCAGAAGCAGCATTTCTCGGATTAGCGAATAAGACTTCACCTCTTCTTTCCCTCTCCCTATTCAATTCTTCGAAATCCTCTTTTTCCATATAGACTTCTCCTCGGATTTCAACAAATTCAGGTAAATCTTTTCCTATTAATCTTAAAGGAATAGCTCGAATCGTCTTCAAATTTACAGTCACATCTTCTCCGGATTGACCATCTCCTCTGGTTGCACCCCTCCTAAATACTCCGTTCTCGTAAGTTAAATTACTACTCACCCCATCGATCTTTAGCTCTGTAACATACTCTCTACTTTTTCCCTCTAATCCTTTATCTACTCTTTCATCCCAATCCTTTAATTCTTCAAAGGAGTAAGTATTATCTAAAGAAAACATCTTTTCTTTATGTTTTACAGTATTAAATTTCTCTAAAATGATACCTGATACCCTCTGAGTAGGAGAATCTGGGGTCTTAAATTCAGGGTATTTCTCTTCTAAGTCCTTCAATCTCCTCACTAAATCATCGTATTCTTTATCAGAGATCTCTGGTTGATCCAATGCGTAATACATATAATCGTGATGAAAAATCTGTTCTCTTAATTCCTCTATCTCTCTCTTAATCTTTGAACTTTCTCTCATCTCCCCATCCCTAAACGGATAGCTAAAAATAGAGGTAATTTAGCTCTTATGATCTTTTCTTGAGATTCTCTTATATTATACCCTATCCGCTTAATCTCTACAATTTGATTATCTAAATCATAAATGGCATAACTTGCTTTCCAGTCACCGTCTCGAGGTTGTCCTACACTTCCCACATTGATGATGTAAGTTCTGTCTTCAGAGATTTCAATCTCGG